>CAMLSI010000558.1 GCA_946482585.1 uncultured Lysobacteraceae bacterium | reverse complement strand
CGGCTCTGTCGTTGCGCGGATCGCGGGTCATGGACTGATTGTGTACCGCCGCGTCACTGCAACGCATCCAGCGCGAGGTTCAGCGCGAGCACGTTGACGCGCGGCGCGCCGATGAGGCCGAGCGTGCGCTTCTGCGTCTGCGCGACGATGAGCGCATTCACGCGTGCCGGGTCGAGGCCGCGCGCCCGCGCGACGCGTGCGGCCTGGAGTCGCGCGGCCGCCGGCGAAATGTGCGGATCGAGCCCGCTGCCCGACTGCGTGACGAGATCCGAGGACACCTCGCCCGGCGCGACGCCTTCGCGCTGCGCGACGGCGGCGACGGCTTCGTCGATGCGCCGGCGCAGGTCCGGATTGCCGAGCGCCTGATTGCTGCCGGACGCGGCCCTGGGATCGTAGGCGGCCGCCGACGGCCGCGCCGTGAAATAGCGCGCGTCGACGAACGGCTGCGCGATCAGCGCCGAACCGACGACGACGCCCTGGCGTTCGACGAGGCTGCCCTGCGCCTGATACGGAAACAGCAGGCGGCCGACTCCGGTCCCGAGCAGCGAGTACGCGAGGCCGCAGCCGAGCAGCACGACGGCGGCGAGACCGAACGAGCCGCGCCAGAGGCCCGGTTCGCGCATGGCGTTTGCGATGGACATGTCAGGCTCCGAGTGCGACGAGAACGAGATCGATGAGCTTGATGCCGATGAACGGCAGCAGCACGCCGCCGACGCCGTAGATCAGCAGGTTGCGGCGCAGCAGCGGCAGCGCGCCGGACGGCGTGAATCCGACGCCGCGCAGCGCGAGCGGAATCAGCGCCGGAATCACCAGCGCATTGAAGATCAGCGCCGCGAGCACCGCATTCGCCGGGCTCGACAGATGCATCACGTCGAGCGCGGCCGTCGACGGGATCGCCGCGGCGAACAGCGCCGGCAGGATCGCGAAATATTTCGCGACATCGTTCGCGAGCGAGAACGTCGTGAGCGCGCCGCGCGTGATCAATTGCTGCTTGCCGACCTCGACGACCGCGAGCAGCTTGGCCGGATCGGAGTCGAGGTCGACCATGTTGCCGGCCTCCTTCGCCGCCTGCGTGCCCGAGTTCATCGCAAGCCCGACATCGGCCTGCGCGAGCGCCGGCGCGTCGTTGGTGCCGTCGCCGACCATGGCGACGAGCCGACCTTCGGCCTGCTCCGCGCGGATGCGCGCAAGCTTGTCCTCAGGGCGCGCCTGCGCCATGAAATCGTCGACGCCGGCTTCGGCCGCGATGGCCGCCGCGGTCAGCGGATTGTCGCCGGTGATCATCACGGTCCTGACACCCATCGCACGCAGGCGCGCGAAACGTTCCTTGACGCCGTGCTTGACGACGTCGGACAGCTCGACGACACCGAGCACGTAGCGCCCGGCCGCCACCACGAGCGGCGTCGCTCCGCCGCGCGCGATCTGCTCGACACGCGCGGCGAGTTCGGCCGGCACGCTGCCGCCGAGTGCGGCGACGTGCGCGGCGACCGCGTCGCCGGCGCCCTTGCGGATCACGCGCCCGTCGGCGAGATCGACGCCGGACATGCGCGACTGCGCGCTGAACATCACGAAATGCGCGCCGTCGGGAATCCCGGCCGCCATGCCCTGCGCCTGCGCGAGCCGCACGATGGATTTGCCTTCGGGGGTCGGGTCGGCCAGCGACGACAGCAGCGCGGCTTCGCGCAGTTCGGCGCGATCGACGCCCGCGAGCGCATGGAACGCCGTCGCCTGGCGGTCGCCGTGCGTGATCGTGCCGGTCTTGTCGAGCAGGAGCACGTCGACGTCGCCGGCGACTTCGACCGCCTTGCCCGATTTCGCGAGCACGTTGGCGGCGAGCGCGCGGTTCATGCCGGCGATGCCGATCGCGGGCAGCAAGCCGCCTATCGTCGTCGGGATCAGGCAGACCAGCAATGCGATCAGCAGCAGCGGATCGAGCCGCGCGCCGAGAAACGCAGCGAACGCGGGCAAGGTCGCGACGACGACGAGAAACGTCAGGGTCATCGCCGCGAGCAGTATCGTCAGTGCGATTTCGTTCGGCGTCTTCTGCCGGTTCGCACCTTCGACGAGCGCGATCATGCGATCGAGGAAACTGCCGCCGGGCTCGGCGCTGACACAGACGACGATGGCGTCGGACAACACCTTCGTGCCGCCGATCACGCCGGAACGGTCCGTGCCGGCTTCGCGCAGCACCGGCGCGGATTCGCCGGTCACGGCGGACTCGTTGATCGAGGCGATGCCGAGCACGATCTCGCCGTCGGCCGGAATCAGTTCGCCTTCGCTCACGATCACGATGTCGCCGCGCTGCAGCTGCGCGGCCGGCACGCTTTCGGCAGCGCCGGCCGCGGCAACGCTCGCGGGCACTTGCGCAAGACGCCGCGCGACGAGATCGCGACGCGCGGCGCGCAGCGACGCGGCCTGGCCGCGGCCGCGCGCCTCGGCCACCGCCTCGGCGAAATTCGCGAACAGCACGGTCACGAACAGTACCGCGGTCACCGCGATGCCGAAGCCCTTGGCCGTATCGGTGACCGCCGTGATCAGCGCCGACAGAACGGTACCGGCCAGCACGACGGCGATGACCGGATTCTTCAGCGCGTGGCGCGGCGCGAGTTTCCGGAAGGCTTCGCGCAGTGCGTAGCGCACGGCGGCGAGGTCGACGGCGGCGGTCGCGCGATGCGCGGCGCCCGTGTGAGCAGACATGGTCACTTCGCAGTCCTCACGGCGAAAGCACGGTCAGGTGATCGGCGATCGGGCCCAGCACGAGCGCCGGCAGGAACTGCAGCACGGTCAGCGTGCCGACGATGGCGATCAGGGTCAGCGCGAAGGTCGTCGACTCCACCGGCAAGGTGCCGCTGCCGACGGGCGCGGGGCGCTTGCGCGCGAGCCGCTGCGCCACGATCAGCGGCACGATCAGCGCCGGATAGCGACCGAGCGCGAGCACGG
>CAMLSI010000557.1 GCA_946482585.1 uncultured Lysobacteraceae bacterium | reverse complement strand
GGCGAACACGACCTCACCGACAACATCGTCCACCTCGTGCTCGCGCGCCTGCCGGATGCGCCGCCCGGCACCAAGGGCATTTCGCTGTTCATCGTGCCCAAGTTCAAGGTCGCCCGCGACGGCAGCGTCGGCGAGCGCAACACGCTGGCCTGCGGCTCGATCGAACACAAGATGGGCATCAAGGCCTCGTCGACCTGCGTGATGAATTTCGACGGCGCCGAAGGCTATCTGATCGGTCAGCCGAACAAGGGCCTCAACGCGATGTTCACCATGATGAACACCGCGCGCATCGCGGTCGGCTATCAGGGGCTCGCGCTGACCGAGCGCGCGTACCAGAACTCGCTCGCCTACGCGCGCGACCGCCTGCAGATGCGTTCGCTGACCGGCCCGAAGCGTCCGGACAAGCCGGCCGATCCGCTGATCGTGCATCCGGACATCCGCCGCATGCTGCTCACGCAGAAAGCGTTCGCCGAAGGCGGCCGCGTACTCGGCTACTACGCGGCGACCCTGGTCGACGTGATCGAGCGCAGCGAGGATGCGGCCGAGCGCCAGCGCGCCGACGAACTGCTCGGCTTCCTGACGCCGATCGTCAAGGCGCTGCTGACCGAAACCGCGCAGGAATCGACATATTGCGCGATGCAGATCTTCGGCGGCCACGGCTACATCGCCGAATGGGGCATGGAACAGTTCGTGCGCGACGCGCGCATCACGACGATCTACGAAGGCACGACGCAGATCCAGGCGCTGGACCTGCTCGGCCGCAAGATCATGCAGCTCCAGGGCGCGGGCCTGCGCCACTTCGTCGAGGAGATCAGCGCGTTCTGCCAGGCGCAGCAGGCGAATGCGGAGATCATCGAGTTCATCAAGCCGCTGGCCGAACTCACCCAGGAGTGGATCGCGCTGACCCAGGAAATCGGCAAGAAGGCGATCGGCGACGCCGAGGAGCTCGGTGCGGCCGCGGTCGACTACCTGTTCTATGCCGGCTATATCGCGCTGGCCTATTTCTGGGTGCGCAGCGTCGCCGCGGCGGATGCGTCGACGAACCACGGCGCCGAGTTCAAGCACGCCAAGCGCCTGACCGCGCGCTTCTACTTCTCGCGCATCCTGCCGCGCACGCGCGGCCACATCGCCGCGATCCGCGCCGGCGCGGAAAGCCTCATGGCGATGCCCGACGCCTTGTTCGGCTGAGGCAGGGCGCCCGCGATCGCCCGGCGATCGCGGGCGCCGTCACCCAGGACTGGCGCAGCGCCCCGGGCTTCGCTAAGTTTCGTACGCCGCGCTGCGCCGGAGGCGTCGTGCGGAAAACAGCGCAACTTCCCTCTTTCGACTCTGCGCCCATGGACCAACAATCCGGTATCCACATTCGCCTGGCCGATGCGGGCGACGACGATTTCATCCTGAGCCTGGTCGATCGTTTCGTGGATTTCGAGTTGCCGCGCTGGCGTCGCCGGGGCGAGACCGCCGAAGGCATACGCCGCGACATTGCGCGCCATCTGCGCGAACAACCGGCCGGCTCGCACCTGTTCGTAGCCGAGGACGACGACGGAGAGCTCGTCGGTTTCCTCCACCTGCAGCTCATGACCGACTTCTTCACGGGCGCGCAGAACTGCCACATCTCCGATCTCGTGACCGCGCCGAACCACGATGGCAAAGGGGTGGGCAGCGCGCTGCTCGCCTACAGCGAACGCTTCGCGCGCGACCACCACTGCCGCCACGTCACGCTGGCTGTGTTCGAGGGCAACGCCCGCGCGCGTTCCCTCTACGAGCGCAAGGGATACGGGGTCGAGCTGCTGCGGATGGTCAAGCCGGTCAAATAGCCGCTCACGCCGGATTTCCCTCACGCCGTGAGACAGGTCACGGAATACAATCCGCACCGGGACCGGCCGGGGGGCGACTGGTCCGCTGCAAGCCGCCTGCGGCAATAGTTCCGACGGCTTTTGTGCGCTTTGCATCCAGGATCGGTCCGCGCTCGCCGCGGTGTCACCCACATGAGCATCCACAGGGGTAATCCATGAAACCGTTTACTGTATTCCGTCACGTCGCCGCCGCCATCGCGCTGTACGCCCTCCTCGCCGCCAGCGCCCACGCGCAGGCCACGCGTACCTGGGTGTCGGGCGTCGGCGACGACGCCAACCCGTGCAGCCGCACGGCCCCTTGCAAGACCTTCGCCGGCGCGATCTCCAAGACCGCGGCAAGCGGCACGATCAGCGTGCTCGACCCGGGCGGCTTCGGCGCCGTCACCATCACCAAGTCCATCACGATCGAGACCGACGGCCAGTTGGCCGGCGTCGTCAGCGCCGGCACCAACGGCGTTATCGTGAACGCCGCCGCGACGGACGTCGTCACTTTGCGTGGCCTGCAGATGAACGGCGTGCTGACCGGTATCAACGGCATCCGCTTCCTCGCGGGCGGACGCCTCATCGTCGAGGACTGTGCGATCCAGGGTGTCACCGGCAACGGTATCGACTTCTCGCCCACGACTGCCGCGAAGCTCCTCGTGCGCAACACCACGATCTCGCGCGTATCCGGCGGTTCGGCGATTTCGGTGACGCCGGGCGTCGGCGGCACCGCCGCAGTCACCATCGAAAACACGCGCATGTATTCGAACAAGAATGGCTTGACCGTCGTGTCCGGTACCGCGACCGTCAACGAATCGGTCGTCAGCCAGAGTGATCAGAACGGCATCTTCGCCAACAGCGCCGGCGCGAACGTAGTCATCAGCGTCAACAATTCGAGGGTGACGAACAACACGGCCGTCGGCATCCGCGCGCTGAATCCGACCTCGTCGATTTTCGTGTCCAACACCATCATTTCCGGCAACGGCACCGGTGTCGGCGCATTCAGCGGCGCCGCGCTGAGCACCTACAAGAACAACAGTCTGGTCAACAACACCACGCCGGGCACGTTCACAGCGATCCTGACCGGCGATTGATCGCGCGGTGAGGCACTCCGCGGCGGA
>CAMLSI010000556.1 GCA_946482585.1 uncultured Lysobacteraceae bacterium | reverse complement strand
ACCTCACGCCATCCCTCACCAGGATGGCGTTTTGGTTTTCTTGTCGTGTGATTTTCAAAGCGATTCTCGGACCTATGGACCCGGTGACCGGCGCCCGCACGCCGGCTCGCCACAAAGCCTACGACCACAGCGGCTTCACGTGCCCGGATGGAGACGGTCGCAATCGAGCCTGGTCAACGGCGACGTGCGGCAAGCAGTCCGCGCAGCTCGGCTTTCTCGCCGTCATTGAGGCCGGCGTCCGATTGTTTCGCAATCAGATCGTCGGCGCGCTGTTGCGCGGTTTGATTCGCGAGCACGTTCAGTGCATCGATGAACTCGCGCTGCAACGCGCCCGCGTCGCCGTGCAACGACAGCACCGCCAGCTTATGCAGCGCCGCGCGCTCCTCGCGCTGCTCGAAATATTGCAGCAGCGTGGCCGTATTCGGCGCCCCGCGTGATCGACAGAGCTCCAGGAGTTCGATCAACAAAGCGATTCCGGGTTTGCGCAGCGCCGCGAACGGATACGGCGGAGCTGCTACCGATTCTATGAACGAGGGATGTTGCAGCAACAGCGCGACGGCGTAGCGTACAACGCTGCGCTGTGCGTCGACCGCATTGGTTGGCTTGGTCGTTGCGGCTACTGGATCTGGCTGCTTCGCCTGATTGCTGCGTAGCTGCGCGACCCGCTCATCGAGCATCTCCTCGACGCCTTCTCGCATCTGTGGCGACAGACTTGACGACAGAGACCAGCGAATCGCCGTCTTGTCGGTCAGCATTTCCTGCATGCGATCGCGGAACGCCCCTTCGGGAATTGACCCGATCAGCTCCTTGCAGCGCTCGGCGAGCCTCGCACGTCCATCCGCGCTCCGAAGATCAGTTCCGCTCTCCTGGTGGGCGAAGAAGAACTCGCTGAGCGGTGTCGCAGCGGTCAGTCGTTGCTCGAACCCGGCGCTGCCTTCCTGCCGGATCAGAGTGTCCGGGTCTTCGCCTTCCGGCAAGAACAGGAAGTGCGCCTGGCGGCCGTCGCGCATGCGGGGCAGTACCGATTCGGCAGCGCGCCATGCGGCCTGCCGCCCCGCGCGGTCACCGTCGAAGCAGAAATACACATCCGCGCAATTGCGAAAAAGAATTTCCGCATGCTCCCGCGTGGTTGCGGTGCCGAGTGTTGCGACAGCCTGGGGCAGGCCGAACTGGTGCAGTGCGATCACGTCCATGTAGCCTTCGACGACGATCATGCGGCTGATTTTCTGCTGTGCCTGACGGACTTGCCAGAGCGCGAACAATTCCCGCCCTTTGTGGAACAGCGGTGTTTCCGGCGAATTCAGGTATTTCGGGCCGTCGCCTTTCGTCAGAACCCGCCCGCCGAACGCGATAATGCGCCCGCGACGATCCTGGATCGGGAACATCACTCGGTCGCGAAAACGATCGTAGACGCCGCGGTCTCCGCGGGCGAGCATGCCGGCTTTCTCGAGCAACGCCAGGCGCTGCGTGCTGGTACCCAGCGCGCTTCGCAGCGCGTCATAGGCATCCGGCGCATAGCCGAGGCCGAACGTCGCCAAGGTCGAGCCGTCAAGCCCGCGTCCGTCGAAGTACGCGCGCGCTGCCGCGCTTTCGCTCAATGCGCGTTGATAGTAGCGAGCGGCCTGGTCGAGGACGGTATAGAGGTCGGCCGCGTCGCTCTGTTGCGTGTTCGGCGAGCGACCGCCTTCGTACGGAACCTTGAGGCCGATGCGGCCGGCCAGTTCTTCGATTGCGTCCGGAAACTCCAGACGATCGTAGTCCATGAGGAACTTGATCGCGCTGCCGTGGGCGCCGCAGCCGAAGCAGTGATAGAACTGCTTGTGCGGGCTCACGGTGAAGGACGGCGAGCGCTCGTCGTGGAACGGACAGCGTGCGCTCCAGTCGCGTCCCGCTTTCTTCAGCGGGACGCGCTCCTGGATCACGTCGACGATATCGATGCGCGCAAGCAGATCGTCGATGAAACTGTCGGGAATACGGCCGGCCATCGCGGTAGTGTGGCGTTTACCCGTCGCGTTGAATACGGGGCGAGGGCCACCGAAGCGATCCGATCACGACCTCATCGACGGCCTGCGACCGGAGCGCTGCGGCTCCGGTCGCGCACATCAGCTCAGCGCGGCGAGCTTGTGTTTGACACGCTCCGACAAGGCACCCATGTCCGCTCGTCCCGCCACCTTCGGGCGGACCAGGCCGATGACTTTTCCCATGTCCTTCGGGCCGCTTGCACCAGCTTCGGCCATGCTCGCGTCGATGATCGCATCGATCTCGGCATCGGTGAGCTGCGCGGGCAGATAGCCCTGCAGCACGCCCATTTCATAACGCTCGACGGCCGCCAGGTCTTCGCGGCCTGCTGCTTCGTACTGACTCAAAGAGTCTTTTCGCTGCTTCAGCATCTTTTCGATGACGGCGATGACCTGGGGGTCATCGAGCACGATGCGCTCGTCGACCTCACGTTGCTTGATCGCTGCATTGATTAGACGGATTACGCCGAGGCGATCTTTCTCGCCGCTCTTCATCGCGGCTTTCATGTCGTCGGTAAGACGTTGTTTCAGGGACATGGCAATTCTCGGATGACGGAAAGCACAAAGCCGGCGCCACTTGCATGGCACCGGCCGGCGGAGCGACCCGCAGAACGGGGAGATCGAGGCAGGCTAGGCCCGCCCGAACACTCAGTAAAGGCGCTGACGCTTCGTCACGTCGCGCGAGACGCGACGGAGGTGACGCTTGACGGCCGCAGCGCGCTTGCGCTTGCGTTCCTGGGTCGGCTTTTCGTAGAACTCGCGCTTGCGGGTCTCGGCCAGGATGCCGGCCTTTTCGCAGGTGCGCTTGAAGCGACGAAGGGCAAATTCGAAGGGTTCGTTTTCGCGAACTTTCACGTTAGGCATGGGATCTCCGCTGTTACACTTGCGCCCCGTTCTTGGGCGAGCCGCAAAGTCTAGCGTGTCAGACCTGTCGATTGCAAAGCCTGTATTGGG
>CAMLSI010000555.1 GCA_946482585.1 uncultured Lysobacteraceae bacterium | reverse complement strand
CTGAACGCCGCGCTGCGCCAGCTCGAGCCGCGCGCGGCGTTTGCGACGTGTGCGGTTCTCGCCCGCACGGATCTGCATCTCGACGAAGCGACGCGCATCGTCGTCGGCGCGTCCGTCGCGAACGCAATCGCCTGGAGCGATGTGCTGGCCCGCGACGCGCCCGTGCTCACCTTCGAGGCGGCAGGCTTCGAGCAGCCGCTGTATGCGCTGCTGCGCGACGACGGCGAGATCAGCCTGCATTCGGCCGGCGGAACCTTGATCCAGCACCTCAAGGACCTCGTGCTGCACGTGGACCTCAAGCGCGAAGATCGCGTGCTGCACGCGGCCGCGCCGCACACGCCGTACTGGCACTGGCTGACCTCGGCGCTGGCTGCGGGTTCGGCGCTGGTGCTGACCGATGCGACCTTCGATCTCGCGCATGCATCGACCTGGGATCTCGTCGACGAGCACGCGATCAGCGTGATCGCCACCGATACCGCGGCGCTCGCGCGCTTCGCCGCATCGTCGCTGGAACCGCGCGAGACGCACAAGCTGCTGACGCTGAAGACCGTGCTCGCGGACGGCGCATCGCCGGCCGCGCATGACGTCGAGCAGGTCTATGCGCGCGTCAAGGACCGGCTCATGGTGTCGGCTTGCGGCGGCGATGCGGGAGGGCTCAGCTATCTCGCGCTCGGCTGCCCGCTGCTGCCGGTCTACAGCGACGAACTGCAGTGCCGCGGCCTCGGCATGCGCATCGAGATCCTCGACGAGGCCGGTGCCGGCGTGATCGAGCAGCCGGGTCTGCTGGCCTGCCGCGCGCCGTTTCCGGGCCTGCCGCTCGGTTTCGTCGACGACGACGGCGACGCGCGCTTCTGCGCGCGCTATTTTTCGCAGCATGCGCAAGCCTGGTGCAGCGGCGAACGCGCGCAGCTGACCGCACACGAAGGCGTGCAGTTCGCGCCGGCCAACGATCGAGAAGCGTGTCGATGAATCACTACGTCCATCCGCAGGGGCTCTGCGACAGCACCGACATCGGCGCCGGTACGCGCGTCTGGGCCTTTGCCCACGTGCTCAAGGGCGCGCGTATCGGCGCCGACTGCAATGTCTGCGATCACGTGTTCATCGAGAGCGACGTCATCGTCGGCGACCGCGTCACGATCAAATGCGGCGTGCAGCTCTGGGACGGCCTGCGCGTCGAGGACGACGTGTTCATCGGTCCGAACGCGACGTTCACGAACGATCCGTTCCCACGCAGCAAGCAGTATCCGGAACGCTTCGCGCAGACGACGATAGGCCGCGGCGCCTCGATCGGCGCGAACGCGACCATCCTGCCGGGCATTACGATCGGCCAGTACGCGATGATCGGCGCCGGCGCCGTCGTCACGCGCTCGGTGCCGCCGCACGCGATCGTCGTCGGCAATCCGGCGCGCATCACCGGCTACGTGTCGTCGTCCAGGCAGCAGACCGGCGAGCCCGGCGGCATCACTGCGTTTCCGACGCGCCCCGGAATCACGCCGACCGAAGTGCGCGGCGTCACGCTGCACCGGCTGCGTCAGGTCAACGACCTGCGCGGCAATCTCAGCGTCGGCGAATTCCCCGACGACATTCCGTTCCCGGTGCGCCGCTATTTCGTGATCTACGACGTGCCGAGCGCCGAGACGCGCGGCGAGCATGCGCACCTGACCTGCCATGAGTTCCTGATCTGCGTCAAAGGCAGCGTCGCGGTCGTCGTCGACGACGGCGAGCGTCGGCAGGAATTCGTGCTCGACCGGCCCGAACTCGGCGTGCACATGCCGCCGATGGTCTGGGGCATCCAGTACAAATACTCGAGCGACGCGGTGCTGCTCGTGTTCGCCTCGCACCACTACGAAGCCGACGACTACGTCCGCGACTACGATCGCTTCGTTGCGCTCAAGCGGGCGGAAGCCTCGGGCTGAAACCCGCGCTTCGGGTTCTCAGCGCCCGCCCCAGAGCGGCGGCAGCACACTGCCGTCGTCATTCGCGGCAGCGCGCGGCACGCGCGCGAATCCGGAGGCGAACGCAGCGGCAATTCCGGCCGGCAGCGCCGCATTCTTTCCACCGTAGAGCACGGCCTGCAACTGCGCGATCGCGTCGCGCTGCGCGCCCGGGTTCAGGTGCTGCGCCAGATCGCCGAGATGCTGAACGCGGAATCCTTCGCTGCGTGCCCAGGCGAGCAGACGCTGCGCCGCCGCAGCCGGGTCGCCGGCGGCCACGGCTTGTTCGAAACCGCGCCGCGTCGGGCTGAACGCCGGGGCCGCCGGCGCCGCGACGACGCGCGGACGGCGGCGCTGCAGCAGCAGGAAGGCGACGGTCGGGATCCACAATGCCGCACTCGACAAGGCGATAATTTTCCAGAACGCAGCACCGGGCTCCGCAACCGTCGTCGCGGAAGCCGGCACGTCCGCGCTCGTACCGGCCGCGGGCGCCGCCGTCGCCGGCGTCCCGGCCGCGGCTTCGGCCACCTCGATCGCGATGTCCGCGGTTTGCGCCGTCGCGGCCTTGTCGCCGGCGGTGTCCCACCATGCCAGCGACACCGCCGGGACGCGCAGGGTGCCGGCACGCTTGGGCACGATCGCGAACTTGCGCGTGCGCTCGCCGACGACCCAGCCCGCGTTCTCGCGCGAGCGCGTCAGCGATTTGTCGGGATAGATCTCGGCACCGTCGATCGCCGGCAGGTCCAGTTCGGGCAGTTGCTCGAAGCCGAGCCCCTGGGCGATCGTGGTCACCGTGATCGTGAGCGGTTCGCCGACACGGCCCTGCAGCGTCGTCGCGCCGCCATCGACCTGCAGCTGCAGCGACTGCGCCGGCAGCCACGGGCCCGTGCCCGAGTCCGCCGGCCGCGGACGGATCTCGATCGCGACGGGCTCCGAGCGCGTGGTGACCGCGCGTCCGCGGCCGAAGAACAGCGCGTTCGGGTCGTTGCCGCTGAGAGCGCGGCCGCGAAAGTTGAGTGCGGGCAGTTGCAGCGCGCCGCTATTCTGTCCGGTCACC
>CAMLSI010000554.1 GCA_946482585.1 uncultured Lysobacteraceae bacterium | reverse complement strand
GGCCGCGGGGCTCATCGATTCGGAATTCATCGATCGCAGCCTGATGCTGCGTGCGGACGGGGTCGCGCTCGCGGCGACCACGGACGGCCTGATCGCGTTCGACACGGCAGCGGCGGAGCCACGGCTGCCGCCGGCGCCGCTGCTGCTGACCGGCGTGCAGGTGCGGCGCGGCGCCGACGCGCACGTATTCGATCCGGCGCAACCGGCGCTGCTGGCCTGGAACGATCGCGACCTGCGCGTCGAAGCGCGCGCGCTGTCCTATCTCGCCGACAACCGCTACGACTTCCTGCTGCAGGGCTTCGACAGTGACTGGAGTCCCGGCAGCGGCGTCGGTCAGCGCGAACTGGCGCAGTTGCATCCGGGCGACTATCAGCTGCGCGTGCGTGCGCATACGGGGCTCGGCGACGTGGTCGAACTCGCCGCGCCGCTGCATCTGCGCGTGCAGGCGCCGCCGTGGGCGCGGCCCTGGGCGTATGCGCTGTATCTCGCCCTGCTCGCTTTGTTCGTCGTCGTCGCGGCGCTGGTCTGGCGCCGACGCATCGCCCGCGCGTACGCGCTGGCGCTGGCGTCGCAGCGGCGCGAGCTGGCCGAGCAGGCCAGCCTCGCGAAATCCGAATTCCTCGCGCACATGGGGCACGAGATCCGCACGCCGATGACGGGGCTGCTCGGTATGGCCGAACTGCTCCAGCTGACGCCGCTCGACCCGCGCCAGCAAAGCTATGTGAGCGGCATTCGTACTTCGGGCGAGCACATGCTGCGCCTCGTCAACGATGCGCTCGATCTCGCACGCGTCGAGGCCGGGCGCCTCGAACTGGAGTCGGCACCGTTCGATCCGCAGGACGTGATGCGCGATGTCGCCGATGTCGGCCACGCGCTCGCCGCGTGCAAGCACATCGGCTTCGTCGTGCGTCTGCCGGTGCGGCCACCGGTCGCGGTCAACGGCGATGCGCAGCGCCTGCGTCAGATCCTGCTGAATCTCGTCAATAACGCGATCAAGTTCACCGATACCGGCGGCGTCACGCTCGAACTCGCCGTCGCCGACGCAGGCAACCAGTGTTTCCGCATCATCGATACCGGGCCGGGCATCGAGCCGGCGATGCAGGCGCGCCTGTTCCAGCGCTACAGCCAGGACGAAACCGGACGCCGCGCCGGCGGCAGCGGCCTCGGGCTCGCGATCTCGCAGGAACTCGCCCAGCTCATGGGCGGTCGCATCAGCGTCGAAAGCGCGCCGGGGCGCGGCAGCTGCTTCACCGTGCAGCTCCATCTGCCCGCGGCCGAGGTCGCAGCGCCGGCGCCGCAGGAACGGTCGCCGGCGCTCGCGCAGGACATCGTGCTGGTCGAAGACGATGCGAACGTCGCGCGCGTCGTCGGCGAACTGCTCGAATCGCTGGGGCACCGCGTGCGTCATGCGCCGCAGGCGCTGGCCGCACTAGCGGAAGTCGCGACGCGGCGGCCGCAGTCGGTGGTGCTCGATCTCGATCTGCCCGGGGTCGGCGGATTGCAGCTCGCCGGCCTGCTGCGCGCCCAGGAAGCCGATGCGGCGATGTCGCGCCTGCGCCTCGTCGCGCTGACCGCGCGCAGCGATCCTGCCGCCGAACGCGAGGCGTTCGCGGCCGGCGTCGATGCGTTCCGGCGCAAGCCGGTGACGCGCGCGGTGCTCGCCGCCGAATTCGGCGACGCGAGCGCACCACCGTGATGCCTGCGTTTCGGCGCACGATTGCATCGCTCCGGCGCACGCGCGCGAATTCGCGCGCAGCCGACGGGTCTGCGTACGACGGCGCTGCCGCCATACCTTCCGTTCCAGCCATTCCCGGGGAAGCTCATCCATGAAACGACTCGTCCCGTTCGTCTTCGCGCTGTGCTGCCTGCCGCTCCATGCCGGCGACGTGGAGCTCGGCGAATCCGACCAGGCTGCCGTGCGCGCGGCGGCGAACGACTATGCGCAAGGCTGGTACAGCGGCGATCGCGAGCGCATGGCGCGCTCGCTGCACGACGATCTCGCCAAACGTGCGTATCTGCGCGACAAGAGCGGCAAGCGCCAGCTCGATCAGATGGACAAGGCCACGCTGCTCGCCGGCAACAAGCCCGAGAACGCGCAGCGCTATGCGAAGGCGCTCAAGCGCGCCGACGTGGACATTCTCGACGGCGTCGGCAATGCGGCGACGGTCAAGCTACGCATGGACGGCTGGGTCGACTACATGCACCTCGTGCGCGGCACCGACGGCGAGTGGCGCATCATCAACGTGCTCTGGGAGCCGTTGCCGTAGCGCACGGCGCCATCGGATTCGCGGGTTGCGGCTCGCGGCGGCTGCCGCAATCCTTCGTTCGTCGTCAGCGTCGCGACAGCTCGTGCACGGCGTCGACGAGCGCGCCGACGTGCTCGGGCTTTACGTCGGGCGTGATGCCGTGGCCGAGGTTGAAGATGTGGCCCGGTCCCGGGCCATGGCTCGCGAGCACGCGGCCGACTTCGCGGCGTATCGCTTCGGGCGATGCATGCAGCGCAGCCGGATCGAGATTGCCTTGCAGCGCGATGTGGTCGCCGACCAGCGCGCGCGCGCTGGACAGATCGAGCGTCCAGTCGACGCCGAGGGCATTGCAGCCGGTCGCGGCCAATCCCGGCAGATGGCCGTTCGCGCCCTTGGAAAACAGGATCAGCGGGACGTCCTTCGTCGCCGCATCGGATTTCAGCGCGGCCGCGATCTGCGCGAGATAGCGCAGCGAAAATTCCTGATACTGCGCAGGCGCGAGCAGACCGCCCCAGGTGTCGAACACCATGAGCGCCTGTGCGCCGGCCGCCGCCTGCGCCGCGAGATAGCTCGCGACCGAGCGTGCGACGGTATCGAGCAGCCGGTGCATCAGCGCCGGCTCGTTCCAGAGCAGGGCCTTGGGCAACGGGAAATTCGACGAGCCTTCACCCTGCACCATGTAGCAGGCCAGGGTCCAAGGGCTGCCGGCGAAACCGATCAGCGGCACGCGGCCGTCGAGCTCGCGCCGTATC
>CAMLSI010000553.1 GCA_946482585.1 uncultured Lysobacteraceae bacterium | reverse complement strand
CGAGCGCGCCGCCCGCAAACGCGAACGCCGCGAACGGAATGCCGGCGAGCACGAGGCTCAGCAGCAGGCCCGCCAGCGCCAGCAATCCCCGCGTCCAGCGTCGCACCAGACGTGCGCGCGCCTCGTCCACCCCGCGGCGCCGCGCGCGACGCTCGGCCCAGGCGGTGAGGCGGGCGGCGAGAAACAATCCCGCGAGCAGCAGCAGCGGCGCCTTGATCAGCTTGGCCACGGTCACGCCGCGCGGCACGGAGGTCTTGCGTCCGTCGACCTCGACGGTTTCGTCGATCGCGAACAACTCGAGGTTCCAGGCCTGCAGCACGGCCGCGCGCAGCGATGCCCACGCCAGTGCGAGCCGGTCGTCCCAGCCGGCCTGTTCGCCGCGCTGCTCGAAATCGGCGCGCAGCCGTTCGATCAGCGCGATCAGTCCGCGCTGGTCGATCATGGCCATCTGCACGCCGGCGAGGCGTTGTTCCAGCGCGGCGCGCTGCGCGCGCAGCGCCTCGGCGAAGCGCGCGTCCGCGTGGGCCGCGCGCGTGTCGAGCGCGCCGATCTGGCCGAGCACCAGGTCGGCCACGCTGCGCAGATAGTCGAGCCGGCGGGTCAACGCGTCCTTCAGCTGCGGCGCGCGCTGACGCGCGGCGACCGGCGCGTTCGCGTCGTTGTCGACCCAGTAGCTCAGCGCGAGGCGCCAGGCCGCTTCTTCGGTTGCGTGATTGGCCCACGCTTCGCGCGCGAGCTCCACGGCGAAATCGCGCGTCGCCAGTTGTTCGGCGAGTGCGCGGCGCTGTTCCGCATCGACATCGCGCGCCTCGTTCAGCGCCGTACGTGCCGCATCGCGGGCGACCGATGCAGTGCCGAGACGCGCCTGCAGACGCTCGCGCTGTGCGGCGAGCCGGGCGTTCAGCGCGGCGATGTCGGCGTCGCCGGGCCGTCCCAGCGACGGCGCGCGCGCGAGCCGGGCCGCCAGCGTGTCGAGTTGCGCCTGCGCCGCCTGCTGCTGCTTTTCGATCACGCCGAGAAACGCATCGAGTTCGGCCGTCGTGGACTCGGCGAGTTCCGTCTCGAGTCTCGCGAGCGTCGTGGATTCCGCATCGCCGGCTTCGGCCTGCCGCAACTGCGCGACGCTGCGCGCGAGCTGAGCGGCGGCGGCCTGGCGATCGGCGCGCAGCAGGTCGAGGCGACGCGCGCCCGACGCGACGGTGGCCTCGGCCTGCTGTTTGGCCTGGCGCAGATCATCCAGCGCGAGCAGCCCCTGCGGCACCTCGTCGCCGGCCGCTGCCGCCGGCGCCGCGCGTCCTTCCGCGCCGAGGCGGTCCAGGTCGCGGCGTCGTTCGATCGAGGTGAGCAGTTGCCGTTGCAGAAAATGGCGCCGCGCGAGCGCCGGCGCATCGCCGCTTTCCGCGAGCGCTGCGCGCAGCTCGGCGATGCGCCGGTCGAAGTCCACGGGTGCGCCCATTGCGACGCCGCTTGCGAATACGGCCAGTAGCGCGAACGCATGCAGGCGTCGCCGCGGACGCGAACCCTGTCGAGCGGTCATGTGTCACTCCTGAAGTGCGTCGTGCCGAGATGGCGGAGCGGCGGCGCGCGTGTCGGCCGTGCATTCGCCGCCGCTCCGGTGCCCCTCGTCGTGCAGCCGATACCAGGCCGCGTACAGCACCGGCAGCACGATCAGGGTCAGTGCGGTGGCCACGGTGAGACCGCCCATGATGGCCCAGGCCATCGGACCCCAGAAGGTCGAATGCGTCAGCGGGATCATCGCCAGAATCGCCGCGAGCGCGGTCAGAACGATCGGACGGAAGCGGCGCAGCGTGGAACCGACGACGGCTTCCAGCGGCGCCATGCCCTGCGCGCGGTCCTGATCGATCTGGTCGATGAGGATCACTGAGTTGCGCATGATCATGCCGGCCAGTGCGATCGTGCCCAGCAGCGCGACGAAACCGAACGGCACCTGGAAGATCGCGAGCATCGCCGACACGCCGATGATGCCGAGCGGCGCCGTCAGCAGCACGATGAACATCTTCTGCATGTTCTGCAGTTGCAGCATCAGCAGGAACAGGATCACGCCGAGTGCGAACGGCATCACTGCGGCGATGGACTGCTGGCTCGTGCGGCTGGATTCGGTCGCGCCGCCGATCTGGATGCGATAGCCCAGCGGCAAGGTCGCCGACAGTGCCTCCAGCGCCGGCCACAGCCGCGCCGTGACGTCGGGGCCCTGCGCACCCGCGACGTCGGCGCGCACGGTCACGCTGGTCATGCGGTCGCGCCGCCGCAGGATGCTGTTCTCGCTCGCCATCTCGATGCGCGCGATCTGCGACAGCGCGACGAAACGTCCGTCGCGCAGATGCACCTTCGCATCCTTGATGTTGTCGAGATCGGTGCGCTCGGTTTCCTCCAGCCGCGCCACGACGTCGATCAACTGGTCGGCCTCGCGGTACTGCGTCGCCATGCGGCCCGACAGCGAGGTCTGCGTGGCCTCCGCGATGTCGCGCGAGGTGATGCCCAGTGCGCGCGCCTTGTCCTGGTCGACGACGAGCCGTACCGTCTGGAGGCGTTCGCCCGCATCGGTGTTGACGCCGCGGATCGCCGCGTCGGCGCGCATCACGTCCTGCACTTTCACGACGATCGCATCGACCCGTGCCGCGTCCGGTCCGGACACGCGGAACTGCACCGGATAGCCGACCGGCGGGCCGTTTTCCAGCCGCGACACGCGGCCGCGCAGATGCGCGAAATCGTTGTCGAGGATGGCCTGCACGCGCGCGAGCACGCGTTCGCGCACGTGTTCGTCCGGCGTGCGCACCATGAGCTGGGCGAAGTTGAGGTTCGGCAGCTGCACGTCCAGCGGCAGGTAGAATCGCGGGCTGCCGACGCCGATATAGCTCGTCACCGCGATCACGTCCGGATCGGCGCGCAGGCGCGTTTCCAGATCGACCGCCGCCTGTTCCGTCGCCGCGAAACTCGCGGCCTGCGGCAGCCACAGGTCGACCATGAGCTCCGGCCGGCTCGATGCGTCGAGGATCAC
>CAMLSI010000552.1 GCA_946482585.1 uncultured Lysobacteraceae bacterium | reverse complement strand
GAGCGTGAATGTCGGTCAGGCTGGAACTCGTGGTGCTGTCCTACAACGGCCAGGCTCTGGCCGCGCCGCTGAGTCGTGCGCTGGACGCGCCCGTCAGTGTCGGTCGCGGCAGCGACAACGACCTCCCGCTGAACGACCCCGAGCGCCTGATCTCGCGCCATCAGGCGCGGCTGAGCATGGGCCCGGGCGGCACTGTCGACATCAGCAATCTCAGCAGCAACAGCTCGCTGTTCATCAACGGCAACGAACTCGCGCCGGGCCGCAGCTGCACGATGAGTCCGTCGGATCAGCTGCTCGTCGGGCGCTACGTGCTCGGCCTGCGCGCGGCGGCCCTGCCCGCGGCCGCGCCGATCGCGCCGACGACGCAACCGATCGCAGCCCCGCCACCGGTGTCAGCCGCTGCGCCGGCATCGTCCGCATCGATACCTTCCGCCGCAGCATCGGCAGCGTCGTACACGATACCGCCACCGTCGAACCCCCCGAGGCCGGCCGCGCCGCGTCCGGCACCGGTACCCGCCGCTGCGCCGATGGCGACGCGGCCGAAGCCGGTGCAGATGATTCCCGACGACTTCGACGTGTTCTCGCCGCCGAAGTCTTCGCCGCCGTCTTACGGCGGCAGCCTGACGCCGGACCTCGCGCCCGGCGACGTGTCGATCGAGGATTTCAGCGAAAAGGCGGCAGTGCGCGAGGTATTCTCCGAACTGCAGGTCATCGGCGACGACGTGATCGCCGAACCCGCCGAGGAAGCACGCCAGCGCCAGCGCGTGCTCGACCTCAATCGCAGTCCGCTCGATCCGATGCAGCTGCTCGACGTCGGCAATACCGACAGCGGCGCGAGCGTGTCGCTCGATCACGGTCTCGAAATCGATTCGCTGTTCGTGTTGCCGGCGGCGCTGTCCGAAGACGGCACACCGATCGCGCCGCCGCCGATCGCACCGGTCACGAGACCGGCGGCTCCGCCGATAGCGCAGGGCGCATCGCCTGCGATCGCTGCGCCTGCGGCTTCAGGGTCGGTCGCCGCTGCCGAGCAGATGATGGCGAACCTGCTCGGCGCGGGCCCGCCGGTCGATCCGACGACGGCGATCACGCGCTTCGACGAGTTGCTGCTCGGCGACGCGACGGCAACGACACCGGCAATGTCACCGGTAGCACCGATGCCCGCACCGGTCGCTGCACCAGCGCCGCGCGCTGCACCGACACCGAAGCCCCCGGCGGCAGCCGCACCCGTTGCGGCACCACCGCCCGTCACGCCGCCGTTGCCGCCCGCGAGACCGACGGCGCCGGCTGCCGCCGCTGCGAGCGCACCCGCGCCTTCGCCGCCGATCGCCGCAGCACCTGCGGCCGCGACGTCGATCGACCAGGACGCCGCGGCGATCCTGCGCGCCGCATTCGCGCGCGGTTGCGGCATCGACGTGAACCACATCAGCGAATTCACGCCGCAGGCGATGGAAATGCTGGGCCGCATCGTCGCCGCGATGACCGCGGGCACGATACGGCTCATGCACGGACGTTCGTCGACCAAGCATGAAATGCGCGCGAACGTGACGATCATCGCGACCGACGGCAACAATCCGCTCAAGTTCGCGCCCGACGGTGCGGCCGCATTGACGCAACTGCTCGGCCGCGGATCGCCGGGTTTCATGCCGCCGCTGCGCGCGATCGACGACGCGTTCGACGATCTCTCCGCGCATCAGGTCGGCCTGCTCGCGGGCTCGCGTGCAGCCATGTACGACGTCGCCGCAATGCTCGGTCCGGAGCGCTTTCTCGCGCGCGCCGGCGAGAAGAGCGGCCTGGAGACGATGATGCCGGCCAAGCACAAGGCTCGCCTCTGGGATCTCTACGAGAGCGGTTACCAGGAAATGGTCGGTGAGGCGCGCGAAGAGTTCGAGAACCTGTTCCAGCGCGCGTTCGCACGCGCGTACGAGCAAGAGATCGATCGCATCAACACGGGGAAGAGCCGGTGAATACCTACGTCGCTGGCAGCGGTGTCCGCATCGAGTTCGCCACGCTCTCGGGGCAGGGCGGGCGCGACTACAACGAAGACGCCTGCGGCTACTGGACGTCCGACGGCGGCTCCTGCTTCATCGTCTGCGACGGCGCGGGCGGTCACGGCGGCGGCGACATCGCGTCGGAAACGGCGGTGCGCACGGTGCTGTCGGCGTATTCCCACGCCCCCGAACTCAGCCGCGAGAACATCGAGCGCATCATCACGCAGACCGACGTCGCGATCCGCTACGGTCAGCAGCTGACCGGCGGACTGCGCAAGATGAGCGCGACCGTCGCGGCGCTGTTCCTCGACGGCAATGCGCAGAAGGCGCAGTGGTCGAACCTCGGCGACACGCGGCTGTACCTGTTCCGCAAGCGCAGCTGCCGGCAGCTGACGAAGGACCACAGCGTCGTGCAGACCTTCGTCGACGCCGGTGTCATCAGCGAGAGCGAGATCCGCAATCACGCCAAGCGCAACCTGTTGTTCGCCGCGCTCGGCATGGGCGACGGCGTGCCGCCGGCCGCGCTCGAAACCGCGTTCGACGTCGACGACGGCGACGCCTTCCTGCTGTGCACCGACGGTTTCTGGGAAGTGGTGCTCGAGGCAGAGATGGTCGACAGCCTCACGCGCGCCGACTCGGCCGAGGAATGGCTGCTTCAGATGGAACAGCTGATCCAGTTGCGCGGCACGCCGCTGCAGGACAACTACAGCGCGCTCGCCGTCTGGGTCGGACGCCCGAACGAGATCACAATGCCCTGGCCCGACCAGAACGTCGCCAACCTCGTCGCCGAGGTCAGCTCCGATCCGGTCTGAGCGTCTGCGACCGTCCTCGCCGAGAGTCCGTTTCCCTGTTGTCATCACCGCGTTTCGCCCGACGGACAAGCTCCCCCGACTCGTCCGCCACCCTCAACCTACCAGTGCCGCCAACGCCATGACTGCCACCCGCTCGCCCGTGTCGTCCTCCGCACCCCCGGCATCCCGCGCCACCGATCGCTCGTGGGCCCGCACGCTCGTCCGCTTCGCCGGGCTGCTCT
>CAMLSI010000551.1 GCA_946482585.1 uncultured Lysobacteraceae bacterium | reverse complement strand
TCGGCCGGCACTTCGATGCCCATGAGGCCGAGCTGGCCCATTTCCTGGATGTTCGCCAGCGGGAACTCGCCCTTGTGATCGAACTCCGCCGCGACGGGCGCAATGCGCTTCTGCGCGAAATCGCGCGCGATGGCCTGGATCGACAGCTGGTCTTCGGTGAATCGGAAATCCATGGGCAACTCCTGCTGGGTCGCGAAACCGCGTTCGCGCCGGTACGGCCGGCGCGCAGCGCGCGTAAAGGGAAGAACCGGGGATTTTACCGGTTCGCACGCCGCGATGGGCCAACCGGCCAAAACGGCGGCCGGCGCCGCCGCGTCGCGGCCCGTTCGAGCGCGTCCGGAAGCGCACCGACCCGCGCGGCGGCGGGACGCGCAAGCCACGCCGCCGCCGCGCATTCGATCCGCTACGGTCCGCTGCGCGGCGCGACTTTCAGCGCCTGCAGCGCTTCGCCGATCGGGATCAGGTAGTTCACGTTCAACGACGCGCCCTGGCGCGTGAACAGGCCCGCGACGCTGAGCGCGACGAGTTCGCCGGCCGCATCGAACACCGGCCCGCCCGAATTGCCGGGGTTGATCGAGGCATCCGTCTGGAACAGGCGCCGTCCCGCCTCCTGGCGCACGGCGGACAGGATTCCCTGCGTGACCGTATGGCTGAGTTTCATGTCGAGCGGCGTGCCGACGACGTAGAGCGGATCGCCCGGGCGCGGCTCCGTGCCGGCAACGGTCACGGCATCGAGCGTACCGCCGGTCAGCTGGATCAACGCGACGTCGATCGCGGCGTTGCGCTTCACCACGCGCCCCTCCAGCGTCTTGTTGTCGACGATCACCTTGACCGCGGTTTCCTTCCCGACCACGTGCGCGTTCGTGAGCACATAGCCGGCCGGATCGATGACGACGCCGCTGCCGTGTCCGCGCAGGGTCGCGATCGTCACGCTGCCGGCCAGCAGGCGTTCGGAACGTTCGCGGAAGCTGCCGCCGCCCGCACCGCGATCGAACGCGACCGCGACGGCCTCGTCGAGATCGCCGACATTCCGGGCCGATGCGCCGCCCGTGACCACGCCGCCCGCCGCAATCCCGTCCGAGGCGCCGGCGAGCGCATCGACGAACGCGCGGTCGCCGAGCAGATTGTCGGTGGCATTGCTCACGGCGCGCACGACCGAATCCTTCTGGCCGATGTTCCAGCCGTCGAACGCGCCTTCGCTGGTCGCACGGAAGACCGGCGTTTCGCCGCCGCGCGGCGTCAGGGTCCAGCGCATTTTCACGTAGCTGCGCGATCCGGAACCGGCACTGCCGCTGCCGCCCGCGCAGACGTCGACCTTGAGGCGCACCAGCTCGGCCTGCAGCTCGAACTCGCCGGCGCCGGCGCCGTAGCCCAAGGTGTAGCCGGCCTGTTCGAAGCGTCCGGCGACGAGCTCTTCGGCCTGCTTGCCCTTGAGGTCGAGCATGCCTTCGTTCCAGAGCAGATCGCTCGCGCGGTCGCAATTGGGCCCGAAGAACTGGCGCCCGACGGTGACGTTGCGGCTGTTCGCCGCATCGAGCTGCAAGGTGAAGCGCGTGAGCAGGATGGCCGGGCCGCCGTTCGCGTTCGCATTCTTGATCGGTGGCTTGTTGGCCACGCTGACGCCGGTATAGGCGTCCTGAACCTGCACGGTCGTGACGCCGTCCTGCGCCGCCTTGTCGCCGCCGGCTGGCAGCTTGTCGGAAAAGTGGACGTTGCCTTGCGCATCTTTCCACTTGTAAACACCGGCCGCGGCGGCATGACCGCTCCACGGCAGACTGACGCACAGCAGCACTGCGGACAGTAACGGTCCGCGACGATTCGCCAACATGGTTTTCCCCCTGCGCCCGCGCAACGCGGACGACGGCGCCAGTCTAGCGCGCCGGCCCCGGCGACGGCTCGTCGGCCGAAGCGGACTGGACAAAACGGCAGGGTGACAGCGCCGAGCGCTGCGCGAGCATCCACGGCAGCAGCTCCGGCTCGGCATAGGCACGCGACCAGATCACGTGTTTTTCGCCCGGATATTCCGTGTAGACCGGCGCGCCGCCAAGCGCGCGCAGCGCCCGCACGACGACACGCGAACCCACCTGCGCGCGGCCGTAGCCCCATTCCACGTCGGTGTCGTCGTCCTTCTCGCCGTGAAAAATCCACTGCGGAACTTTTGCGATGTGCTGCAGGCCGGAAGGCTCGGTCATGCCCGACATGGGTACGGCGGCGGCGAAACACTGCGGATAGCGCTTGAGCGCGTCCCAGACACCGGTGCCGCCGTTGGAAATCCCGGTCAGCACGATGCGCTGGGGATCGATGGGCCAGCGTTTCAGCGCATCGGCGATCGCGGCGGCGACGCGATCGGGCGGCCAGTAGCCGTCCGTGGTCTGCGGTGCGAGATAGACCAGCGGCACTCCGGCCTTGCGCGCCTGATCGACGAGCTGCAGCGAGCCGTTGCCGTAGCCGGCGAGCTGCGCCTCGTTGTCGGTACCGTCCTGCCAGTCGCCGTGCAGGAACACGATCAGCGGCAGGCGATGCCCCGGCGCCGCGGCGGCGGTCTGCAGCGCGCGGTACGGCACGTGCGCCGCATCGCGGCTCCAGAACTTGCCGAGCTCGGCATTCTCGACCGCGCCGGCAGCGGCGGCGAAGCCGGTGAGGACCGCGAACAGCGGCCTGAGCAGACGAATCGTGGGCATAAGCCGCCGAGCATAGCGATCGCGCGGCCGCGCTACACCGCCTCGCATTGACCCGGCGCGGCCGCATCGCTACGCTGCGCATCCATCTTTCGATCAAGATGAAAGGATAGATCGTGGATCTCGCCGCCACGTCGGCTCTGCTGCGCCTGCTCTCCGACCCGACCCGGGTGCGTCTGCTCGCGCTGCTCGAACGCGAAGAACTCACCGTCGCCGAACTCTCGTCGGTGCTGCGCCTCGCCCAGCCGCGCGTTTCCACGCATCTGGCCAAGCTCAAGGAAGCCGATCTCGTGCGCGACCGCCGCGCCGGCGTCTCGGCCTACTACCGCTTCAACGGCGACCTGC
>CAMLSI010000550.1 GCA_946482585.1 uncultured Lysobacteraceae bacterium | reverse complement strand
ACGCCGGCGGCGCGATGCAGAATCGAGGACACCATCTGGATCTGCCAGCGGTAGATCTGGAGGTGCGGTGACTTGGGTCTTGCCGCTTGAGGCATGGTCGCCATCCTTTACGCCAACCGGGGTTCCGATCCGGCGTTGCCGCGATCCGTGCTCGCACCGCGGACCTCAGCCCGCCGGCACGTGCTCAGAAATCGATGCAACGGCCATTCTTCTCCCAGTCGCCGTAGCGGGTCGGCTCCGGCCCCTGGCGGCCGCCGATTTCGCGCGGACGCGATGCAGCGTCCGTCGGTGCGGGAGCGCTGGGCTCGGGCACGACGCGATCTGACGGAACTGGCTGGGAAGTGGATTCGGGCATAGGTCTTGAAGCGGCGCGAAGGGTAACGCCGGCGGGTACGCCTGACAACCCTTGCGCACCGCACAACACCGCGCTGCGGCACGGTCGCGACGAAGGTCGCACCTTCGCGGAAGATCGTGTTTCGACGCTCGCCGCGGGCAGCGATCCTCGCGAACGATTTGCGATACTCGCGGCTTCGCGCCCAGGAATGCCCGCGTGTCGCTCCCCGCTCCTACCGAACTCATCGAACTCGCCGGTCCCGACGCCGCCGCATTCGCGCAGGCGCAGTTCTGCAACGATGTCTCGACCGTGCCGACCGGCGGCAGCCAGCTCAACGCCTGGCTCAATCCACAGGGACGCGTGCGTCGCCTGTTCCATTTGATCCGCGCCGACGACACGCGCTACCTGCTGCTGTTGCGCGGCGGCAGCGCCGCAGCCGTCCTGCCGACCCTGCGCATGTTCGTACTGCGCCTCAAGGTGCGCGTCGAAGCGCTGACCGGCTGGCACTGGGCCGAGGCCGCCGCCGGCGCGGCGTCCCTGCCCGGCGACCTGAGTGCCGCACTGCCGGACGATCGCCGCCTGATCCTGCGCGAAGGCGCAATCGTCGACGGGGTTCCGTTCGAGGAAACGCTCGCGCGCGACATCGATGCCGGCCTGCCCTGGCTGCCCGACCACGCGCTCGAGCAGGTATTGCCGTCATGGATGGCGTTCGCGCGGCTCGGCGCGATCAGCCATGACAAAGGCTGCTATCCCGGCCAGGAAATCGTCGCGCGTCTGCATTTCCGCGGCGGCGGCGACAAGCGCGTGCCGGTCCGGCTGTCGGCAGCGACTCCCTTGGCCGGCGTTGCCGAGCTGCGCGACGGCGACAGCGAGGCGGGACTGTTGCTGCAGTGGGTGACGGCACCGGACGGCGGCAGCCGGGCGCTCGCCGTCGTGCGCCGCGAGTCGGCGGAAGCCGGAACGGCGCTGCAGGCCGGCGAACACTTGCTGGAAGTGCTCGCACCTGGCTGGACATGACCCGCCGCAAGGCGATAATTCACCTGAAATCCCGCGGCGAAACTCGCATATACTCAAGCTATTCTGCTGTCAGGTTCACAGGGGAGGTCTGGCATGTCTCAACGTCGACGGACCAGCGGGAAACGCCTGCTCTGGGGCGCGGTCTGCGCCCTCGGCCTTGCCGGCGCGCCGGCCTGGGCCGACTACAGTTTCGTCGTGGAACCGATCTACGGTCCGCAGAAGGCGGCCGAGGTCTACAAGCCGCTGATCGACTATCTCACCAAGGCCACCGGCGAAAAGTTCACGCTGGTCGCGCCGCGGAACTACCACTTCTATTGGCGTGACCTGCGCGCGAACGAGAAATTCGATTTCGCGCTCGACGAAGCTCACCTCGCCGACTACCGCATGGCCCGCTTCCAGTTCGTTCCTTTGGTGCGCACCGCGGAGCGCCAGAGCTATACGCTGGTGACGAACGTGGACCTGCAGGGCAAGGGCCTCGACGCGCTCGTCGGCCGCAAGATCGTCTGTATGGGCGCTCCCAGCCTCGGCTATGCGCTGCTGCTCGGTTTCTACCCGAACCCGATCCAGCAGCCCGACATCGAATCCTCGGCCGCCTCGTGGCGCGACGCGGTCGAAGCGGTATTCGCCGGCGAGGCCGAAGCCGCCATGGTGCCGACCTGGCTCAAGGACCAGTATCCGAACCTGACGCCGGTGAAGACCTCGGTCGAATTCGCCGGTGCCGCGGTATCGGCCGCTCCGACGGTGCCTGAAGCGGCACGGGCCAAGGTGGCCGAAGCGCTGCTCAAGCTGGATCAGGACCCTGCGCTATCGAACCTGCTGCTCGAGCTCGGCATCAGCAAATTCGTCGCGGCCAAGCCCGACGACTACAAGGGCGCCGAAGCCATGCTCAAGGGTTTCTACGGCTACGAGTAGTCCGTCGCCGCGACGGTGATACTGCATTGTGGCAAATGCCATTTTGCTGAAAAATGCACCGCCCGCCGACACAAAACGGCCGCTGAACAGAATGTTAGGCGACCGTTAACCCTCGCTGCGCGCGTTTGACAGCTCCGCTGCAGCCCGCTAGGGTGCGCCTCACTGAATCCCCGCGGGTCGCCATTCCCGCATCCAGAATCGGGTCGAAAGACCCGACAACCAGATCTCGCGAACCGTAAATACTCGGATCGCGCGATTCATGACGGCCGGAGTTTTCTGCTTTACGGCTGTCCTGGTTAGGCGCTTTCGCCCGGTGGGCGGAAGTTGATCAACCGGTCGTCAGCCCGCGCGGGCCCCGAAGGGGCCCAGTGACAGCGCCCCGGCCCGACCACGCCGCACGACCCAGGAGGCGCGGCGCAACCGACCTTCCGGAACCCCAAACGCCAGCGTCGTCTCAGACCTGTCGCGCGCTAAGGACCGTGTGCACGGAGGTATGAGCATGAAGCTGGGCCTGTTGCTCTGGATGACTTCGGTCATGCCGCAACCCATCGCCGATCAGACCTGTCTGGCGGCTACCGTTTATCTCGAAGCCCGCGGCGAATCGACCCGCGGCCAGATGGCCGTCGCCGAGGTCGGTCTGCACCGCCTCGACCAGGGCCGCTGGGGCAAGAATCTGTGCGAGGTGCTGAAAGCGCCGAGACAGTTCGCGTTATCCATTACGAGCAAAAATTACGAAATAGACAATCTGGAAGCGTGGACAAAAGCATGGCTCGT
>CAMLSI010000549.1 GCA_946482585.1 uncultured Lysobacteraceae bacterium | reverse complement strand
CCCTCCGTGCCGGTATCGCGCACGGCCGAAGCGCGCGACGTCGCCTCGGACTTCGGTTTCTCCGAAAGCGATTTCGGCGCCGATCCGTTCGGCGCGCTCGAACCGGCCGCGACGTCAGGCGGCGCGGCCGCCGCCGACGCGGAACCCGATTTCAGCTTCGGTGCCGAGATCGACGCACTGTTCGATACGCCGTCCGCGCCGGCACCGGCGCAGGCCTCCGAACTCGTCGATTTCGACGCCGCGTTCGGCGGCGCGAAAGGCGGCACGCCGGCCGACGCCGATCTCATCGCGAACGTTCCGACCGCGCGCGACGCCGCGCCGGCCAGCTCCGCGCCGGCATCGCGCAAGTTCGAGATGCCGGCCGATTTCTCGAAGTGGTCGCTGGAACCGCTGACCGAGGATGGCGGCGACGCGCCGGCCGCCGCGGCAGCGCCGCCCGCGCCGCCGCCGAAGCCCGAGGAATTCGGCGTCGAGAAGGTCTCGACCGAGAGTTTCCTGTCCGGCGGCGCCTGGTCGCTCGAGGCGATGGACGAATTCGCAGACAGCGATGCAGGCGATGCCAAACCCGCGACGCCGGCGGTGAAAGTCGAGAAGGTCGAAGCGCAGGAGTACCTCGCGCCCGAAGGCGGCGACGCGAGCAAGTTCGATTTCGATACCTCGCTCAAGCTCGACCTGATGCCGATGGAAGAAGCGGTTTCGCCCGAGCGGGAGCGCGGCGACTTCGTCGTCGAGCACCGTCTCGACGGCTCGTCCACGGTCAAGCCGATCCGCCGCGTGTTCGTGCTCGGCGCATCCATCGGCGGGCCGGAAGCGGTGCGCGAATTCCTGTCGGGACTGCCGGCGCGATTCCCTGCGCTGTTCGTACTCGCGCAGCACATGGGCGCGGAGTTCCTCGAACTCATGGCCTCGCAGCTCGCCAAGGCCACGCCGCTGACCGTGCGTGCGCCGGGCCACGGCGAGCGCGTCGCTCACAGCGAGGTCGTCGTCGTGCCGACGACGCACCGCATGCTCATCGACGCGGACGGTGTCGTGCAGCTCGCTCACCTGCCGGAAGCTTCGCCGTACTCGCCGTCGATCGACCTGATCGTGCGCGACGTCGCCGACCGCTTCGGAGCCGCGGCGACGCTGATCATCTTCTCCGGCATGGCCCACGACGCGATCGAGGGTGCCAAGCACCTCGCCGCGAAGGGCGGTCAGGTCTGGGTGCAGGATCCGGACACCTGCGTCATCAGTTCCATGGTCGACGGCGCGCGTGATGCGGGCGTCGTGAGCTTCACGGGTTCGCCGACCGAACTCGCCAAACAAACCATCGCCGCCGTCACCAAGGCCTGAGAGCGCATATGGACACTCCTCGCGAAATTCGCGGCGTACTGATCCCGATCACGAACGGCCGCGTGCTGCTGCCCAACGCGACCGTGGCCGAGGTCATCACGCTTGCCAATGTGGAAAAGATCCCAAATGCTCCGGAATGGATTCTCGGGCGTCTGTCGTGGCGCGGCTGGCGCCTGCCGCTGTTCTCGTTCGCGATCCTGTCGGGCCTGACCCACGAGGAAGGTTCCACCGGCGCGCGCGTCGCGGTGCTCAAGGCGATCGGCGGCCATGCCAAGATGCCGTTCATCGCGATGCTGACGCAGGGCTTCCCGCGCCTGACCACGGTCAGCTCGGAACTCCTGATCCCGACCGGCGACGAACACCATCACCCGCACGGCGTGCGCGCCCAGGTGCTGGTGCGCGACGACCAGGCCGTGATTCCCGATCTCAACCAGATCGAAACGCTGATGGCGGAAGCGCTGGCGGCGTGAGGTAGCGGCTCCGGAAAGGTGAGGCTCGCCGCCTCGTCGCCCATCGCACTGCCTCGCTCACCACACCATCAAACGAAATCCCCGGCCGTGGCCTGCAGTGCCGCGATCGCGGCGATGCCCGCCGTTTCGGTTCGCAGGATACGCGGGCCGATGCGCAGGCCGCGGAAGCCGGCGTTGCGCGCGATCGCGATGTCGTGATCGGACAGGCCGCCTTCGGGGCCGATCAGCAACAGCGCTCCGTGCGGCAGCGCGCCGATCGCACGCGGACCGGTCTCGGCCTCGGGCAGCAGCGCGAAGCGCGCCGCGGGATCGTCGCCGAGATTCGCGCAGGCGTGCAGGAGTTTCTGCGGCGCGACGACCTCGGGCAGCGTGTTGCGGCCGCATTGCTCGCAGGCCGAGGCGACGACCTGAATCCAGTGCGCGAGCCGCTTGCCGGCGCGGTCTTCGTCGAGACGCACCTCGGTGCGTTCGGTGATGACCGGCACGATGCGCACGACGCCGAGCTCGGTCGCTTTCTGCAGGATCCAGTCCATCTTGTCGCCGCGCGCCACACCCTGGATCAAGGTGAGCCGCAACGGCGATTCGCGCGAGACCTCGCGCCGGTCGGTGACTTCGGCCGTGACCGTGCGCCTGGCCAGCGCGGCGAGGCGTCCGTGGTATTCGCAACCGTCGCCGTTGAACAGGATCAGCGGGTGGCCCGGTTCGAGCCGCAGCACGCGCGACAGATGCTCGCCCGCCTGTTCCGGCAGTGACAGGACGGCGCCGACGTGCAGCGGCGCGGGAACGTGGATGCGGGGAATGCGCATGGCGGCCGAGAGGACAGGGCGCTGCATTGTCGGCAACGTCCGTGCCGCCCGCAATGGCGCGACACCTGCCGCGAGTCCGATGCCGTGCGCCGCACCGCCGGCGGGAAATCCTCCGCCGGCGTCCGTCGAAAACGGGGCAGCGTTTTCAGTGCGCCGCGCGCGTCTGCGCCGTCGCCGCTTCGTCGTTCGCCGCCGCTTCGGGCGCGAGCGCACGGTTCAGTACGGCATCGATCTGCGCGCGCGTGATCGTCTCGCCATTGCCCGACTTGTCGGCCAGCGCGAACAGCGCCTCGAAGCGCGGGCGTTCGTCGATCATGTGCCGGAGATCGTAGGCCTTGCGTGCGCGCGCGGCATCGGCCCAGGCGGCGCGGACGTCGCGCCAGAAATTCTGCGTCTTGTCCCAGTAGGCGCGGCCTGCCGAGAAATCGATC
>CAMLSI010000548.1 GCA_946482585.1 uncultured Lysobacteraceae bacterium | reverse complement strand
GAAGCCGTCATCGGCCGCGGCTTCGATCCGGTACTTCCCCGACGCCGGCGGCAGCAGCTGGCCACTCCAGCGGATGCTGAAGCGGTCGTTCGGCACGCCCTGCCCCGGGCCCGCCTCGCCGCGAGCCTGCAGGTTGTCGGTCGGCGAACCACGATCCCAGCGGAAGCCGATCTGCGCATCGGTGCGCACCAGCGCGGGCGATCCGGACAGATCCTGCGTGCGGAAGTACTCGCCGCGCAAACCGCGCTCCGGGGAGTCCGCGGACGGCCGCAGGTACGCGGCCTCGATCAGCGGGGTTGCCGCCGGATCGTCGCGACCTTCCACCAGATCCACACCACGCGCATAGCTCACCTCGATGCCCTTGGCGGCATCCCGGATGCCCTGCAGGATCGTCACCGGGGCGGCCGGCGTACCGAAGTAGTTGCCGAGCAACGCCATGGTGTCGTCGGCGGTCGGTCCGATCACGGCGATGCGTTTCAGGGTGCGCGACAGCGGCAGGATGCCATCGTTCTTCAGCAGCACCAGCGACTCGCGCGCCGCCTTCAGTGCCAGCGCATCGTGCGCAGGCGCCTGGTTCACGGAGTACGGAATGCGCGCCCAGCGCACGCGTTCCGGCGGGTCGAACATGCCCAGCCGCATGCGCGCGGCGAACAGGCGGGTGACGGCATCGTCGATCTCGGCCTCGCTGATCAGCCCCTGGCGCACTGCGGCGGGCAGCGTGGAATATTCCTCGCCGCATTCCAGCTCGGTGCCGTTCTTCACCGCCAGGGCCGCGGCCTGCTCGCGCGTGGCGACGATCTTGTGGTTCTTCCAGATGTCGACGATCGCCCAGCAGTCGGAGACCACATAGCCCTTGAAGCCCCAGTCGCGACGCAGCACGTCACGCAGCAGGAACTTGCTGGCACTGGCGGATTCGCCGTAGACGCGGTTGTAGGCGCCCATCACCGCGTCCACGTCGCCCTCCTTCACCAGCGCTTCGAACGCCGGCAGGTAGGTGTCGTACAGGTCGCGCTTGCTGGGGCGCGCATCGAAGTGGTGGCGGTCGGCCTCCGGGCCGCTGTGGACGGCCAGGTGCTTGGCGGTGGCGTCCAGCTTGCGGTACACCGGATCGTCGCCCTGCAGGCCGCGCACGAAGGCGACGCCCATGCGCGATGTCAGGTAGGGATCTTCACCGTAGGTCTCCTGTCCCCTGCCCCAGCGCGGATCGCGGAAGATGTTGATGTTCGGCGACCAGAACGTGAGGCCCTGGTAGCGGCCATGCTGGCCGTCGCGGACGAACTGATGGTGCTTGGCGCGCGCTTCGTCGCTGATGGTGGTGGCTATCTCGCCCATCAGCGGCACGTCGAACGTGGTCGCCAGCCCGATGGCCTGAGGGAACACCGTCGCCTGACCGGCGCGTGCCACGCCATGTAGCGCCTCGTTCCACCAGTCGTAGGCAGAAACCCCCAGGCGCTCGATGGCAGGCGCGGCGTTCTGCATCTGCGCCGCCTTTTCCTCCAGCGTCATCTGCGCGACCAGCGAGGCGGCGCGCGCCTCGAACGTGCGCGACGTGTCGAGCCAGGGTTTCGCATCGGCCGCCTGCGCGGACGGCGCGGTCCATGCGGCCGCGGACAGGACCAGCGCGCACAACCCGGGCGCGACGCGCCGGACACGGGAAACGGAAGGCATCGTCGTCATCATTCGCTCCTCGAAGCGCGCTCGTCGCGCGCGAACGGTCCCAGCAGGGCACCGACGAAGCCGCCGGCGCGATCGGTACTCAGTACGGTGCCATCGACCTTGCTGGCCAATGTCTGCCAACCGCGGCCGTCGCCGATGTCGAACGCGAAGCCGTAGTCGCCTTCCTCGCCCTCGATCTTCAACCGGAGTGCATCGGTCGCCGCCACGTCGCGCGTGGCCAGCGTGCGCGTGATGCCGCTGCCGTCGCGACCCTCGAGGAACACCGCGATGCGGTCGCCATCGAGCCGGCGCACGCCGAGGAAGTACCAGTACGCCTCGCTCTGGAACGCGGCCAGTCCCGCGGCCACGCCCGGCGCCGGCGTCGTCATCGCCGTGCTGGCCTCGAAACGCAGGTGCTGCTGGCGACGGCCGAGGAACGCGGGATTGCGCAAGGTCTCCAGGCCTTCGGCGAGCGGATGCACCGCCAATGCACCGAGACGCGCCGCCAGGTCGGCCCATGCGCTCTTGGGCACACGGACGCGCAGCCAGTCCGTCGCCAGCGCCGGTCCGTCGAACTCGTCGCGATGGACGAAGTTGCCGGTGGACGGTGCTTGCGCGGCCTCACCACGCATCCATGACGGCGCACGCTCGACATACGGAATGGTCTTGCCTGCCGGCATGATCTCCGGCCATCCGTCGCGCCACTGCACGGGCAGCAGGTAGGTTTCGCGGCCGGTGTTGTAGTGCCGGCGCTGGTAGTTGCGGCTCGCCAGGAACACCGCCCACCACGATCCATCCGGTCCCTCCACCAGGTCGGCATGGCCGGCATTCGTGATGGGCAGCGGACGATCCGCGGGCAGGTCGCGCTGTGTCAGGATGGGATTGCCCGCATACGGCACATAGGGGCCCCACACGTCACGGCTGCGCAGCACCACCTGCGAGTGCTGCGGCCCGGTGCCGCCCTCCGCGTCGGACAGGTAGTACCAACCGTCCCGCTTGTAGATGTGCGGACCCTCGATCCAGATCGGATTCTTCTCCGGCTCCACACCCCCATCGATCAGCACCTTGCGCGGACCGATCGGCTGGAAGCGCGCCAGGTCGATCTGCTGCATCCATATGGCGCGATGGCCGTCGTAACGCGCCGGTCCCGGCGGCTCGTCGTTGTTGAGCAGGTACACCTTGCCGTCTTCGTCGAAGAACAGCGACGGATCGATGCCGCCGATCGTCGGCAGCCAGCGCGGGTCCGACCACGGACCGGCCGGATCGCGCGCCGTGCTGATGAAGTTGCCGCCGCTGTCGGTCGCCGTGGTGACCACGTAGAAGGTGCCATCATGGAACTCGATGGTCGGCGCGAAGATGTCGCGCGATATGCTCAGGCCATCGAAGTCGAGTTG
>CAMLSI010000547.1 GCA_946482585.1 uncultured Lysobacteraceae bacterium | reverse complement strand
ACACCATGTGCTGCAACCTCGCCGCGAACCTCGTCGGCCCGGCCTACGATTTCGCGAGCCTGAATCCGCGCCGCATCTCCTACAAGACCGGCGGCCTCATCACCGCGGGAATCGCGCTGCTCGCGATGCCGTGGAAGATTCTGGAAAGCAGCCAAGGCTACATTTTCACCTGGCTGGTCGGCTATTCGGCGCTGCTCGGTCCGGTCGCGGGCATCATGCTCGTCGACTACTACCTGCTGCGCGACACGCGGCTGGACCTGAAGCAGTTGTTCGACGAGCGCGGCGTCTATGCCTATCGCAGCGGCTGGAACGTCGCGGCGATCGTCGCGCTGCTCGCCGGCGTGCTGCCGAACCTGCCGGGTTTCCTGCACGCGGCCTTCCCGCAGACTTTCGCCGGCGTGCCGGGCCTGTTCAAGACGCTGTACACCTATGCCTGGTTCGCAGGGCTCGGCATTTCGGCCGTGGTCTATGCGGTGCTGATGCGCGGCAAGGTGTCGCCGTCGGCAGTCGCGGAAGCGCGCGCGTAGGACGCATTTTGCTGTGCTGCAGGCGAAACCCATCCCCACCCATGCCCTCCCCTTGAAGGGGAGGGTTTCCGGCTGCCGGAGACCTCCATGACCCTTCTCATCCGCGGCGGCACCGTCGTCGATTCCACTCATAGTTACCGCGCCGACGTGCTCTGCGTCGACGGCAGGATCGCGCAGATCGGCATCGACCTCGACGCGACCGGCGCGACGATCGTCGACGCGGGCGGCCAGCTCGTGATGCCCGGTGGCATCGATCCGCACACGCACATGGAACTGCCGTTCATGGGCACGGTTGCGAGCGATGATTTCTACTCGGGCACGTCTGCCGGTATCGCCGGCGGCACGACCAGCATCATCGATTTCGTGATTCCGAATCCGAAGCAGTCGCTGCTCGAAGCCTTTCGCGCCTGGCGCGGCTGGGCCGAGAAAGCCGCGTCCGACTACGCCTTCCATGTCGCCGTCACCTGGTGGGACGAATCGGTGCACCGCGAGATGGGCGTGCTCGCACACGAACACGGCGTCGCGAGCTTCAAGCACTTCATGGCGTACAAGGGCGCCATCATGGCGGACGACGAAATCCTCGTGAACAGTTTCCGCCGTGCGCTCGAACTCGGCGCGCTGCCGACGGTGCACGCCGAGAACGGCGAGCTCGTCTACCAGCTGCAGAAACAGCTCGTCGCCGAAGGCAAGACCGGCCCCGCGTCGCATCCGCTGTCGCGCCCGAGTGCGGTCGAAGGCGAAGCCGCCAATCGCGCGATCCGCATCGCCGAAGTCATCGGCGTACCGCTCTACATCGTGCACGTGTCCGCGCGCGAAGCCGTGCAGGAAATCGCGCGCGCGCGCGGCGAAGGCCAGCGCGTGTTCGGCGAAGTGCTCGGCGGTCATCTGCTCATCGACGATTCGGTCTATCGCGATCCCGACTTTACGCGCGCCGCGGCGCACGTCATGAGTCCGCCGTTCCGGCCGAAGGAACACCAGGAGGCGTTGTGGCAGGCGTTGCAGGCCGGCCACCTGCACACGACCGCGACCGATCACTGCACGTTCTGCGCGCCGCAGAAAGCCGCGGGCAAGGACGACTTCACGAAAATCCCGAACGGCTGCGGCGGCATCGAAGACCGCATGGGCGTGCTCTGGCACTACGGCGTCAACGCCGGCCGCCTGACGCCGAACGAGTTCGTCGCGGTCACGTCGACGAACGCGGCGCGCATCTTCAACCTGTATCCGCGCAAGGGCGCGGTGGAAGTCGGTGCCGACGCAGATCTCGTGGTCTGGGACCCGCAGGCCTCGCGCACGATCTCGGCGAAGACGCATCACCAGAACGTCGACTTCAACATCTTCGAAGGCCGCACCGTGCAGGGTCTCGCGCGCCATACGATCGCCGCGGGCAGGCTCGTCTGGACCGACGGCGACCTGCGCACGCAGCGCGGCGCCGGCCGCTATCTGCCGCGTCCGTTGCAGGCGAGCTACTTCGAGGCGAATGCGCGGCGGCGCGCGCAGGTGTAGGCCGATACGCGGCGAGTGCCGATCGCGCAGGCGGGATATCGCCTGCCGCTCGGCACCGTTCCGCGAAGGATTCGCCGAAAGTCCGGCTCCATTGCGCCGATGCATCGCCTACCATCGGGGTTTTCCGCGGAGAACCCGTCATGCGCCGAATCTGCCTCGCCTTGCTCGCCGCTCTCGCCGCGTCGCCGGCTTCGTCGGCGATCGACGCGCAACAGGCTGCGGCGGCGGTCGGCGATCAGGTCGTCCAGTGGCGGCGCGACATTCACCAGCATCCCGAACTCGGCAATCGCGAGACGCGCACGGCGAAGCTCATCGCCGATCACCTGAAGAAGCTCGGCCTCGAGGTCAGGACCGGTGTCGCGCACACCGGCGTGATCGGCCGGCTCAAGGGCGGCAAGCCGGGACCGCTGCTCGCGATCCGCGCCGACATCGACGCGTTGCCCGTGACCGAGGAAGTCGATCTGCCGTTCGCGTCGAAAGTCCGCAGCACTTATGCGGGCCAGGACGTCGGCGTCATGCACGCCTGCGGCCACGATGCGCATACCGCGATCCTGCTCGGCGTCGCGACCGCGCTGGCCGGGATGAAGAAGGATTTGCCCGGCGAAGTCATGTTCATCTTCCAGCCCGCCGAGGAAGGTTCGCCGCCGGGCGAGGAGGGCGGCGCGAAGCTCATGCTCAAGGAAGGGCTGTTCCGCGACGCGAAGCCCGACGCGGTGCTCGGCCTGCACGTGTTCTACACCCTGCACGCGGGCCAGGTCGGCGTGCGCGAAGGCCCGCTGCTCGCAGGGTCGGACCGCTTCAAGATCCGCGTGTTCGGCGCGCAGACCCACGGCGCGCAGCCCTGGCGCGGCGTCGATCCCATCGTCACGGCCGCGGCCATCGTGAGCCAGGCGCAGACCATCGTCAGTAGACAACTGGATATTTCCAAATTGCCTGCCGTGCTCACGTTCGGCATGTTCCAGGGCGGCGTGCGCTACAACATCATTCCGGAAAAAGTCGAACTCGAAGGCACCGTGCGCACGTTCGACGC
>CAMLSI010000546.1 GCA_946482585.1 uncultured Lysobacteraceae bacterium | reverse complement strand
GCGTCGGAGACAGGTGCTTGGCGAGGCCGATCGAATCGATGAAACGCGGCTCGGTCGCGACGATCGCCTCGGCCGAGCGTCCCGAATACACGCGCAGCAGCAGCGCGATCAGACCCGTCACGATCGATGAATCGCTCACTGCGGCGAATTCGAGGCGGTCCGCGTCGCCCGACCCGAGCAGCCAGACCTGAGATTGGCAGCCGTGGACCTTGTTCGCCTCGGTTTTCCATTCCTCCGGAAACGGCGCGAGCTTGCGGCCGAGGTCGATCAGGTACTGATAGCGCTCGGTCCAGTCCCCGAAGAACGAGAACTCGTCGATGATCGCGTCCTGCGCCGCTTCGGCAGCGGCAACCGACGTTTCGCTCATGTGCCTACCCGCCAGCGCGTGCCTTGTGCGCCGTCTTCGATGGTGATGTTCATGGCGGCGAGTTCGGCGCGGATTTCGTCGGCGCGCGCGAAATTGCGCGCGCCGCGCGCCGCGTTGCGCTCAGCGATCAGCGCATCGATGCGCGCGGCATCGATCTCGGCGCCGGCCGGTGCCTGCTTGAACCAGGTTTCCGCATCCTGGCGCAGCAGTCCGATCAGCGCGGCTGCCGCGACGAAGCGTCCCTTTGCCGCGGGCGCGTCGGTCGTACCCAGGCTGCGCCGTGCGGCGTCGGCGAGGCCGGCGAGAATCGCAAACGCATCCGGCGTGTTCAGGTCGTCGAGCAATGCCGCCTCGAAGTCGTCCGGCACCGGCGTATCGGCCGCAGGGACATCGGCGAGATCGCGCAGCACGCCGTACCAGCCGTCCAGCGTCGCGCGCGCCTGGCGCAGCGCCGAATCGGACCAGTCCAGCGGTTGCCGGTAGTGCGCCTTGAGCAGCACGTAGCGCAGCACTTCGGGCGGATACAGATCCAGGAGCTCGTGCAGAACCAGCGTATTGCCGAGCGACTTCGACATCTTGCGGCCTTCGAGCGTCAGCATCCCGTTGTGGATCCAGTAACGCGCGAAAATCTTGCCGCCGTGGGCGCAGGTGCTCTGCGCAACTTCGTTCTCATGATGCGGGAACTGCAGGTCGACGCCGCCGGCGTGAATGTCGATGGTGTCGCCGAGATGGGCCTCAGTCATGGCCGAGCATTCGATGTGCCAGCCCGGACGGCCGCGACCCCAGGGGCTGTCCCAGCCGGGCAGGTCGTCGGTCGAGGGCTTCCACAGCACGAAGTCGGCCGGATTCTTCTTGTACGGCGCGACTTCGACGCGCGCGCCCGCGATCATGTCGTCGAGCGACCGACCCGAGAGGTGTCCGTAGTCGGCATAGCTCGACACGTCGAACAGCACGTGGTTCTCAGCCGCATAGGCGTTGCCGCTCGCGATGAGGCGCTCGCACATGGCGATGATCTGCGGAATGTGCGCGGTCGCGTGCGGCTCCACGTCGGGCGGATCGACGCCGAGGCGTGCCATGTCCTCGCGGTACGCCGCCGCAAAGCGATCGGTGATCGCACCGATGGGCTGTCCGCTTTGACGGGCGGCTTCGTTGATCTTGTCGTCGACGTCAGTGATGTTCCGGGCGTAGATCACGCCCGGAAAATGGCGGCGCAGGATGCGGGCGAGCAGGGCAAAGACCACAGCCGGCCGCGCATTGCCGATATGAACGTAGTTGTAGACGGTCGGACCGCAGGCGTACAGCGTCACGCGCAGCGGATCCTGGGGGACGAAGTCCTCGACGCGACGGGTCAGGCTGTTGTGGAGACGAAGATTCATGCAATGGCGCCTTGATGAACGGCTGAGTGTAGCAGGCGAGCAAGATGGGTCGCCTTCGCGCCCGGACGCGGGGCCGTCGCTCCGGCGTGGCGGTCGCGTACCGCGGCGCCGCTAGATGGATCGTTCAGTTCACATCCGAACGAGTATCCGGCCTTGCCCGCCTTATCGCCGATTCAGCCAGATCGAGTTAAATTCTCATCAAGTCTATGGAGAAGCGCGCCCTGTCCGGCCGGTAACCGGAGTGGTGTGTCCGGAGCCGGTGCTCCCGGTCCGCGCGTTTCGCCAGCTTTATCGGAGATGCGTAATGTCAGGTCGCGTTTTGCCGTGGTGCGCTGTCGTGCTGCTGTCGTTCCCGTCGTTTGCTTACGCTCAAGGCGACCGCAGTGACCTCGGCGGCGACGAAGGCGTCCATTTCGCCTGGGCCGATGTAGTTCGTGTCGATCCCATCTACACCTACGAACGCGTGAGCCGTCCCGAGCGCGAGTGTTACGACACCGACGTTGCTCGCCGCGAAGACCGTCGCGGCAACAATGCCGGCGCGACCGTGCTGGGAGCGATCATCGGCGGCGCACTCGGCAATCAGGTCGGCAAGGGCGACGGCCGCAAGGCGGCGACGATTGCCGGAGCCGTGGCCGGCGGCGCGATCGCCAACAGCGCAGCCCGGCGCGACGACCAGACCTACGTCACGAGCGAACGCCATTGCCGTGAAGTCGACGGCGGGTACGAGGAACGCCGCGTCAACGGCTACGACGTCGAATACCGCTACCGCGGCGAAACCTATATGTCGCGACTTACCTACGACCCGGGCGAACGCATTCGCGTGCGCGTCAGTGTTACGCCTGCGGACGGGTGAACGACGGGATATTCGGGCGGGCCTCGTCCTGGTCTCCGCAAGGTCTTGGCGTAATGTGCTGCCGTCGAGTCCCGGCCGGTGCGTCCGGGTCCCGGGTGCGGATTTCCGGCGACTACCCTCATCGCGAAAGCGGCAAGCCGATGTGAACCCGACGCGGGTCGCTTATGCATAAGTATTGTTGCGCCGCGCAATACTTCCGGGCATGATCGCCCGACCTTTTTTCGACACCTCCATGACCGCTCAGTATTCCGACGCCGACATCCTGACCAGCGCCCGCATGGCCGCTGGCATGACTTCGCGCGCGCGCCGACCGTTCCCGCCGAATACCGCCGGGTAGGTTGTCGCACAGCTTTCATGTGTTTCGACGAAAACCCGGTCCCTGTACCGGGTTTTTTGTTGTTCGAACATCGAACCCGGACGCCAGGCACCCTGCCACTTCCGAGGATTTCGATGACTTTGCGCCATGTCCTG
>CAMLSI010000545.1 GCA_946482585.1 uncultured Lysobacteraceae bacterium | reverse complement strand
TGGTCGGCAGCGCGGCGTCGAGGCGCTGCGTCGCGGTGATGCGGCCGTCCTTGATCGGTACGTTGAGATCTTCGCGGATCAGGACGCGCTTGCCGCGCAGGTCGAGGTCGGTCATGCGGAGGATGGACATGGAGGCTCCGGGGCAGGGCGCAGACGCAAACCATGAATTACAACGGCGCCTTCCCCGGTTTGCAAATCGTGCGGCGCGCCGCGCCGGTCGCGGCCGGCTTGAATTAGGCTGTGCGCCCCCTGCCTGCCGCCGGCGCCGCCATGTTCGTGCTGATCACCAAGGCCGTGTTCGCCTATGCGCTGGGCTCGATCTCCGGCAGCCTGCTGCTCGGCCGCCGCCAGGGTTTCGATATCCGCGAGGCCGGCAGCGGCAATGCCGGCGGCACCAATGCGCTGCGCACGCGCGGCTGGCGTTTCGCGCTGGGCGTGGTCGCGATCGATGTGGCCAAGGGCGCGCTCGCCGTATGGCTCGCGTTGCTGGTGCCGACGACCGCGGCGTCGCCGGGGCTCTACGTCGAGGCGCTGGCCTGCGGTTTCGCCGCCGTGCTCGGCCACGTGTTCCCGGTGTTCTATGACTTTCGCGGCGGCAAGGGCGCGGCGACCGTCATCGGCACGATCGTGGTGCTGTGCCCGATTGCGATACCGCCGCTGCTGCTGATCTGGCTGCTGGTGCTGGGCAGCACGGGCTATGTCGGCCTGGCGACGGTGGTCGCCGGGGTGAGTCTCATGCCGCTGCTCTGGTGGCTCGCGCCCCACGTCGCAGGCCTCCATGTCTATGGCGTCGCCTGTGCCGCGCTGCTGGTGCTGACGCACACGGGCAATCTCTGGCGCCTGTATCGCGGCACGGAGCGGCGTTTCGAGCGCGCCCGCGTGCTCGCGCGCCTGTTCGACGAGCGCCGCTGATGCAGACGCGCGATCTCGTCGCCGCGCTCGCCGACGGCCGCGGCTGCTCCGGCAGCGAACTCGCGCGGCGCTTCGGCGTCACGCGCGCCGCGGTCTGGAAGCGGCTGGACGAACTGCGCCAGGCCGGGCTGCCGGTGGTGGCGATGGCCGGCCGCGGCTACCGCCTCGAGCTGCCGCTCGAATTGCTCGACGCGGACACGATCCGCGCGGCCCTGTCACCGCCGCTGCGTTCGCGGTTTGCGGACATCGCCGTGCACTGGGACATCGATTCGACCAACAGTGAACTGATGCGCGGCGCGGCCGCGCACCGCGATCTCGCGGTCTGCCTCGCCGAACAGCAGAGCGCGGGCCGCGGGCGACGCGGCCGGCGCTGGCAGTCGCCGCCGCTGTGCAATGTCTACCTCTCGCTGCTCAAGCGCTTCGAACGCGGCATGGGCAGCCTTGCCGGACTGAGCCTTGCGGTCGGCGTCGCCGTCGCGCGTGCGCTCGAACGGTGCGGCGCGCCGTCCCTCGGCCTCAAGTGGCCCAACGACGTGCTGGCCGGCGATGCGAAGCTCGCCGGCATCCTGGTCGAGCTCGGCGGCGAATTCCTCGGGCCCTGTCATGCGGTCATCGGCGTCGGCGTGAATCTGTACCTGCCCGCGGCGGTGCGCGAGGCCATCGATCAGCCGGTCGCCGATCTCGCCGGGGTCTGCACGCCGCTGCCGTCGCGCAATTCCGTCGTCGCCGCGCTGCTGACCGAGCTCGCGCGCGCGCTCGATCAGTTTGCAGCGGACGGCTTCGAGGCGCTGCGCGACGAGTTCCAACGGCGCGACCGGTTGCGCGGGCGTGCGCTCGTGCTCAGCGACGCCGACGGCGTGCGCCACGGTATCGGCGCCGGCGTCGACGCACGCGGCGCACTGTTGCTGAGCCAGGGCGATACCATCGCGCGCTTCGACAGTGCGGAAGTGACGGTGCGTCAGGCATGAACCTGCTCGTCGATCTGGGCAACACGCGTCTCAAATGGGCGCTGCACGATGCGCAGGGGCTGCGTGCCGGCACGCCGGTCGATCATTCGCGACCGCTAGCGCGCGAACTCGACGCCGCCTGGTGCGATGCGCCGCCGGTCGCGCGCGCGCTGGTCGCGTCGGTCGGGCGGCCGCGCCTCGAAGCCGAGCTCGTGCAGGCGATCCGCGCGCGCTTCGGCGTCGAGCCCGAATTCGTCGCGACGGCGGCCGAGGCCGGCGGTGTGCGCATCGCCTACGCGCAACCGCGCAAGCTCGGCGTCGACCGCTTCGTCGCGCTGATCGCGTTGCGTGCGTTGCAGCCGGAGGGCGCGGTGCTCGCGAGCGTCGGCACGGCGCTGGTGCTCGATGCGCTCGCCTCGGACGGCCGGCACCTCGGCGGGCTCATTGCGCCGAGCCCGGCGCTGATGCAGCAGGCGCTGCTCGGCGCGACTGCGCGTGTCAGCGCATCGGACACGGCGCGCATCGTCGAGCTAGCGGACGACACCGAAGATGCCGTCCGCTCGGGCTGCTGGCTCGCGGCGGCCGCACTTGTGGAAAGGTTCCATTCGCAGGTGCGTGCGCGGCAGGGTACGGACGTGGCGCTCGTATTGGCCGGCGGCGCGGCCGCGGAACTCGCGCCGCTGCTGCAGCTGCCGGCGCGCATCGAAGCCGATCTCGTGCTGCGCGGCCTCGCGCGGCTCGCCGGCGTCGCCGCCGCGGGCGGCGAGCCGCTAGAATCCGGCGATCCCTGAGCGGCGACCCTGCATGTTCCTGCGCGTGTTGTTCCTGCTGCTGCTCGCGATGAACGTCGGCGTCGCGAGCTGGCTGTATTTCGCGCCGCCGCCGGCGCAGCACGAAATCGAGGCGACCGACGTCGGCATCGCGCGGCTGGAGCTCCTGGCCGAACGCGAGCGTCCCGGCGACGCCGCGAGCGCCGAGCTGACCGAGGCGCCGCCGGCGAGCAATGCGCCCGACCAGTGCCGCAGCATCGGCCCGTTCGCGACGCAGGCCGACATGCGCGCCGCGATGAACAAGCTGACGTCGCGCGTGCGCCGCATCCAGTACCGCGAGGCGCGCACGACCCAGCCGCGCGGCTATTGGGTGTTCGTGCCGGCCATGGCGTCGCGCGAGCAGGCGCTCGGCGTCGCGCGTCAGCTCTCGGCCAAGGGCGTCCGC
>CAMLSI010000544.1 GCA_946482585.1 uncultured Lysobacteraceae bacterium | reverse complement strand
TTCCATGAACCAGCCTGCGCTTGGTTCAGGCCGCCTCCCGTCAACCGATGGCGGTGACCTGCGTTGGTCGTCGGCACCGGGGCGAAGCGCGCCGCTTCCGGGCTATCGATCCGGCGATGCGATACGGCACTGACGATCGTGCCGGGCAGCTGCTGTGCCGGATCAGGGAGGGAAGTCCGTCGCCCTGTGCGGCGGAAATCCTGCTGTCCATCCAACTGGAGAGTAGCCATGCAGGCACAGCTCGCCCGACGCTCGTTGCTGACCGCGCTGTTCGCGGCCGCGCCGGCGCAGTCCAAAACCCTGCCGCAACCCGATGCGGCGGTACATCTGATCCAGCGCACGAGCTTCGGCATCACCGAACCCTCGCTCGCACGCGCCCGCCAGATCGGCGCAAACGCGTTCATCGACGAACAGCTCGATCCCATGCTGATCGACGACAGTGCCGTCGACCGCATGCTCGCGGGATACGAGACCTTGACACTCGGCAACGCGCAGATCATGCGCGACTACGCCGGTGGCGATCAGCAGACGCGTCGGATACCTCAGGTGCAGTTGCGCAATGCGACCGTGTTGCGCCAGACCCACAGTCGGCGCCAGCTGTTCGAAGTCATGGTCGAGTTCTGGTCCAACCACTTCAACGTGACTCACAGCGAGGCACGCGGCCGCTACTACAAGACCAGTGACGACCGCGATGTGATCCGCGCGCACGCGCTCGGCCGCTTCGTCGATCTGCTGCGCGCGACCGCGCGCAGTCCGGCCATGCTCGCTTACCTCGACAACGCGACCAACGTCGTCGACGGACCGAACGAGAACTACGCGCGCGAACTCATGGAGCTGCATACGCTCGGCGTCGACGGCGGCTATACAGAGACCGACGTCAAGGAAGTCGCGCGCTGCTTCACCGGCTGGGGTATACGAAATCATGAGTATTATTTTTATCCAAACCGGCACGACTACGGCGCCAAGCAGGTGCTCGGGCTATCGCTGCCGGCCAATCGCGGCGAGGAGGACGGCCTCGCCGTGCTCGATCTGCTCGCGACGCATGCGTCGACCGCGCATTTCATCGCGCGCAAGCTGCTGGTTCGCTTTGTCGAAGACGTGCCCGCGGCTGCGTTGATCGAATCCATCGCGACGGTCTTCCGTAACAGCGGCGGCGACATCCGCGTGACCGTTGCGGCGGTGCTGAAGTCGGCGGAGTTCCGCGCGAGCATCGACAAGAAGTTCAAGCGGCCCGCGGAATACATCGCGGGAAGCCTGCGCGCGACTGCCGCGCGCGTCGACGGCGACGCAGGCCTGCGTCCCGTCACGACGGCGCTGACCGAGCAAGGGCAGGCGCCGCTGGATTGGCCCGCACCCAACGGCTATCCCGACGTGCAGGGCTATTGGCTCAATACGGCGGCATTGCTTGCGCGCTGGAATTTCGTGCTCGCGCTGCTGCAGCGCGGCCCCAACGCCGCGCTCTACGTCGATGCGGCCGCGCTGCGCGGCAATGCGAACACGCCGATCGCGCTGGCCGATCGGCTCGCGCAGCGGCTGCTGCATCGGCCGCTCACGGCGGAAGCGCGCAACCTGCTCGTCGACTACGCCGCTGCCGGCGGAGACCCCTCCGCACCACTGCCGTCGAACCGGCTCGACGAGACGACCCGCGAACTCAGCGCACTGCTGCTCGCGTCGCCCTATGCGCAGTACCGCTGAGGAGAACGCCATGCGTACCAATCAATCCCGCCGTCGTTTCCTCAAGGTCGCCGGCATAGCCGGCACGCTGCCGCTGCTGTCCTCGCGGCTCGTATTCGCGCAAACCGGCTCGAAGTCGCGCGACGTGCTGGTCGTCATATTCCAGCGCGGCGGCATGGACGGACTCAACGTCGTCGTGCCCTGCGGCGACGGCGCCTACTACGACCGGCGCGGCAGCGTTTCGATCGCCGAAGCCGACGCGCTCGATCTCGCCGGGCAGACGCGTTTCGGCCTGCATCCGGCACTCGCGCCCTTGCTGCCGGCGTATCAGGCCGGCGAACTCGCGCTGGTCCACGCGGTCGGCGCGCCGACCAACAACCGCTCGCATTTCTCCTGCCAGAACCTGATGGAGCGTGCCATATTCGACGGTTCGAACGAGGCGAGTGGCTGGCTCAATCGGCATCTCGTCTCGCGCGGACCGGCGACGGATTTCCAGGGTGTCGGTTTCGGCACGGCCGTGCCGCGTTCGCTGTCGGGCGCGGCGCCGGTGCTCGGCATCGGCACGTTCGACGATTTTGCGCTGCACTCGAATTCGGCGCGCGCCGACGAATTCGGCGAGACTCTGCGCCTGCTGCATCCCGAGGCGGTCGGACTCGACGCGGTCGCGCAGAAGGCCTTCAGCGCGATGGCCGAATTGCAGAGCGCCGATCCGGAGCAGTACCCGCCCGCGAACGGGGCGAGCTATCCGCAGACGCCGTTCGGCCGTGAGCTGCTGCAGGTGGCGCAACTGATCAAATCCGGCGTTGGTCTCGAAGTCGCGACCGTGGACATCGGCGGCTGGGATCATCACGACGACGAACTCGCTCGGCTCGAACCGCTGCTGGGCGAGTTCGCGCAGGCGATCGCCGCGTTCCGCACAGATCTCGGCGCGGCCATGAATCGCGTCACGTTGATCAGCATGAGCGAATTCGGCCGTCGCGTCGTACCCAATGCATCGGCTGGAACCGATCACGGTACGGCCAATTGCCTGTTCGCGCTCGGCGGCGGCGTGGTGGGCGGCACGATCTATACGGACTGGCCGGGTCTCGACGAAGCCGACCTGGCCGACGGGGACCTCGCAATCACGACCGACTATCGTGTCGTGCTGCGCGAACTGCTGCGCAAGCGTCGCGGCGAGGCGGCGCTGCAGGACGTGTTTCCGGGGTACAGCGATCCGCGCGAGCTGGGCATGTTCCGCGCGGCCTAGGTTCGTCGCGCGGCGGGGCAGGGCCGCCGCGGACTGGAAAAAGCAAAAGGGCCGCTTTCGGCGGCCCTTTTTGCGTTCGGCTTGCTCCGCGATCTCAGCGCTGACGCGCCTTGAAACGCGGGTTGCTCTTGCAGATCACGAAGACCTTGCCACGGCGGC
>CAMLSI010000543.1 GCA_946482585.1 uncultured Lysobacteraceae bacterium | reverse complement strand
GCATGCCGAGGCCCGAACCGCCCTGGCCGCGGCGCGTGGTGAAAAACGGATCGAAGATGCGCGCGCGCGTCGCTTCGTCCATGCCGACGCCGTCGTCGCGATAGTCGATCGCGATATCGTCGCCTTCCCGCGCGACGGCGACGACGATGCGTCCGGGGCGCTCGTCGACGAAGCCGTGCACCAGCGAATTCATGACGAGATTGCTCACGATCTGGTACAGCGCGCCCGGCGCGGTTTCGCAGACCACGGGCTCGCTGCAGATCAGTTCGACCTTGTGCGGCGTCTTCTTGAGCGTGGGACCGAGCGTGGTCAGGATCTCGCCGATGCAGGCGCCGAGTTCGACCACGCGCCGGTCTTCGGTCGACTGGTCGACGGCCACCTGCTTGAAGCTCTTCACGAGCGCATCGGCGCGCCGCAGGTTGCGCAGGATCATCTCGGCCGATTCGCATGCGGTGCGCTGGAACCGGTCGAGATCGTTGCGGCCGAGCCGGCCCTGCTCCAGCAGCCGCGACAGCCGCGTCGCCTCTTCGGCGAGATGCGACGCCGCGGTGATGCCGACGCCGAGCGGCGTGTTGATCTCGTGGGCGATGCCGGCGACGAGACCGCCGAGCGAGGCGAGTTTTTCGGATTCCAGCAACTGGCGCTGAGTCAGCGTGAGCCGGTCCAGCGCATGCTGCAGTTCGACGTTGGCCGCGCGCAGATCGGAGGTGCGGCGCTCCACGCGCAGCTCGAGTTCTTCGTTGAGCGCGCGCAGCGCCTCCTCGGCACGCTTGAGCGCGGTGATGTCCTGCGTGATGCCGCTCATGCGCCGCGCGCTGCCCTGCTCGTCGATGTCGACGATGCGGCCGCGCGTGAGCAGCCAGACCCATTCGCGATTGTTGTCGGGCGTGCGATAGCTCGCCTCGAACACGGGCGCCTGACCGTGCAGATGCGCCGCGAGTCTCGCCTCGAAGGTGGGCAGGTCGTCGGGATGCACGAACGGGCGAAACCCCGCCATCGACTGTTCCGCCGCGTCGGCCGTCGCGGCGACGTACTCCAGGCGATTCTCGCGATGCATGCGGCCGCTCGGCAGTTCGATGTCCCAGAGTTCGCTGCCGCTGCCGGTCAGCGCGAGCTTGAGACGTTCTTCGCTGAGCTTGATGCGTTCCTGCACCTGTTCGCGCGCGCGCCGGCTCGCGCGCAGCCGCTGCGTCGCGACGAAGGCCACGAGGCCGGCGAGCAGCGCGTACGACGCGTACGCCCAGGGCGAGGCCCACGGCGGCGGCGCGACGTCGACGCTCACCGCGCCTTCCTGCGCCAGCCAGTCCTCTCCTTCGCGGCGCACGCGCACGCGCAGCCGATAGCTGCCGGCCGGAAGATCCGTATACGTAGCGAACAGGCGGCGATGATCGGCCTCGATCCAGTGCGCGTCGTGGGTGTCGAGCCGGTAGGAATAGCGCAGCGACTCCGCGCCGGAAAAATACGGCGAGGCGAATTCGAAGGTGGCGTTGTCGTCGTCGTGACTCAGCCGCACGTCGCCGCCGCGAATCAGGCTGCGTTGCAGCGGCGAACGTTCGTCGCGCCAGCGCAGCTCGGCCGGCACGTTGTTGAGCAGCAGATTCGTGACGAGCGGGGCCGGCGGCGGCGCGAGACTCACCGCGGACGGATCGATCAGGGTCAGGCCGTCCAGACCGCCGAACACGATGCGGCCGTCGGGCAGCTGTGCCATCGAGCGCGCCCAGTAGCCGCGCCACAAGGCGCCGTCGTGACGGCCGAAGTTGACGATGCGGCCCGACTCCGGATCGATGCGGCTGATGCCGACGGTGGTGCTGATCCAGATCAGGCCGCGCTCGTCCTCGGCGATTTCGCCGACCGCATCGGCGGCGAGTCCCTGCCGCGTGCCGAACAGGCGGAACGGCGAGGTCGCGTCGTTCGCGTCGGCGAGCATCCCGAGGCCGCCGCCCTGCATGCCGATCCAGAGCCGTCCCTTGCGGTCTTCGTGCAGCGCGGATACGGAATCGTTGATCAGCGTATGCAAGGTGCCGTCGCGCGAGCGCAGTTGCCCGGCGTGGCCGGAGGCGCGATCGAAACGGCCGAGACCCGCCGACCGGTACGCGAGATAGAACTCGCCGCGGCGCGTCTCGAGCACGCCGTTCACGGTATCGCCCGCGAGGCTGTGCGGATCGGCCGGATCGTGCACGTGATGACGGAACGTCTCGCAGCCGCTGCAGAGTTCGTCGAGCCCGTGGTCGAGCGTGCCGACCCAGAGCGTGCCGGCACTGTCTTCGCGCACGAATACGAGCGCGTCGGCGGCGAGGCTGCCGGGATTCTGCGGATCGTGCCGGTAACGCTCGAAGCGTTCGCTGCCGGCACGCAGGCGATTGAGGCCGCCGCCGACGGTCGCGACCCAGAGACTGCCGTCGCGTCCGCGCGTCAGCGCCTGCACGAAGTCGTGCGACAGCGAGCCCGCATCGGCCGGGTCGTGCACATAGCGCCGCAGCAGTCCGCGCTGCGGATCGAAATGAACCAGACCGCCGCCTTCGCTGAGACCGATCCACAAGGTACCGTCGTCGTCCGCGTGCACGCTCGGCGCCGCGCGCGACGGCAATGCGCGCGGCTCGCCCGCGACAGCGTCGATCCGCGTGAATGCGCGCGTGCGCGGATCGTGGATGCTGAAACCGTTGACCCAGGATCCGACCACGAGCAGACCGCTGCGCTCGCGCAGCACGCCCCAGAGGCGATTGGCGGCGATGGTGTAGTCGCGCGCCGCTTCGTGCTGATACGGCGTGAAACGCCGGCGTTTCGGATCGTAGCGACTGAGGCCGCGGTTGGAGCTCGTGAACCAGAGCGAGCCGTCGGGATCCGACAGCCGCGTGAGCCCGTCGCACAGCAGCCAGTCGAGCGCGGTCGCGTAGGCAGGTTCGGTGTAGTCCAATCCGGGCAGCTCGAGACCGATCGACGGCGTGATCGTGCTCTGGTGCGCGCCGCCCTCTGGCGCGAGCGTGATCCCCGCGGGCGTCCCGACCACCACGAACCGGGCGCCGTTGTACAGCCCGTAGATCAGCGCGTCGAGGCCGCGGCACACGAACGGGTCGTACACGGTGCCGACCGGCAGG
>CAMLSI010000542.1 GCA_946482585.1 uncultured Lysobacteraceae bacterium | reverse complement strand
TCGAACGCAGTCCGGTTTTTCCGCTGATTCAGCGCAATTTCGATCGCGTCGTCGGTGTGTTGTCGCGCGCCGCGGTTCAGCGCTCCCCGCTGGCAGCAACTCTGGCGCGAGGCCGTCACCGACCCGCGCGAATTGCTGCACTTGGTCAGGCTCGAACACCTTGCGGAGCGTCTGCTGCCCGACGGCGACGCCGGCTTCGCGCTGCGCGTGCCGCGCGGGTTCGTTGCCCGCATGCGGGCCGGCGATCCGGCCGATCCCCTGCTGCTGCAGGTGCTGCCCCAGGCCGCCGAGCTGCTGCCGCAGCCGGGTTTCGTCCCGGATGCAGTCGGCGACGCCGCGGCGCGCTCGGCTCACGGCGTATTGCGGAAATACGCAGGACGCGCCCTGCTGATCGCAACGGGCTCGTGCGCAGTCAACTGCCGCTATTGCTTTCGCCGCCATTTTCCCTATGCCGAAGAAACCGCGGCCGCGAATCATTGGCGCGAGGCCGTGGCGGCGATCGCTGCCGATGCCGGCGTCGAGGAAGTCATCCTGTCGGGCGGCGATCCGCTATCCCTGTCCGATGCCAAGCTTGCCGAGCTCGGCCGCGCGCTCGTCGCGATCCCGCATGTCAGACGCCTGCGCATCCACACGCGCCTGCCGGTAGTGCTGCCGGAACGCGTGGATTCCGGGCTCACGGCCTGGCTGGCGGCGCTGCCGCTGCAGAAAATCGTGGTCCTGCACGCCAATCACGCCAACGAATTCGATGACGCCGTCGACGCGGCCTGCGCCCGTCTGCGCGACGCCGGCTGCACTCTGCTGAACCAGGCCGTCCTGCTGCGCGGCGTCAACGACGAGGCCGCGTCGCTCGTGGCGTTATCGGAGCGGTCGTTCGCGGCAGGCGTACTGCCTTACTATCTGCACCAGCTCGACCGCGTGCTCGGCGCGGCGCATTTCGAGGTCGCTGATGCGGACGCGCTTGCCCTGGTCGAAGCCGTACGCCACCGGCTGCCGGGCTACCTCGTGCCGCGACTCGTCCGCGAGGTCGCCGGGGAGCCGTCGAAATCGCCGTTGTGACGCGGCGCGCACCCTGCCGGTTTTCGTGTGGAAATAATCGGACGAATCCGGTAAAAACGACGACAAGCGGTTGCTCGCACCTTCTTGCTTGCCGACTTTCAAGATTGAACCCGCCAGTTGTGGACCGGGACCGCAAGTCGTTGCGGCCTGCCGGCGCCGCACTCGCCCGCCTTTCGAGGGGACATGAGTAAACAGGACAGCGTCATCAAGTTGCTGCTGATCGAGGATTCGGTCGAAGACGCCGAGCAGCAAATCAGCATCCTGCGCAACGGCGGCATCGCGGTGCGTCCCACGCGCGCCACGAACGAAGCCGAACTCGAAGACCAGATAGGCCAGCACACGCCCGACCTGATCCTCGTCAATCTCGCGGCCAAATCCCTACGGCTGGATCAGGTCGCCGACGCGGCGAATCGCGCCGGCAAAGACATCGCCATCGTCGGCAGCGCCCCGAGCCCGAGCGAAGAAACCATCGTGAACGCGTTCCGCAGCGGCGCCCGGGCGCTCGCGCTGCGCGGCCGCCCCGATCACACGCAGATGGTCATCAAGCGCGAGTTCGAAAGCCTGCTGATGCGCCGCAGCGTGCGGCGCCTCGAATCGGCGCTGCGCGAAACCGAGCGTCGTTGCGACTCGCTGCTCGATTCCTCGCGCGACCCGATCGCCTACGTGCACGAAGGCATGCACGTCCGCGCCAACAAGGCCTATCTCGAGATGTTCGGCTTCGACGAGTTCGAAGACATCGAGAGCATGTCGATCCTCGACATGATCGCGCCCGAAGACGCCGACGACTTCAAATCCCTGCTGAAGAAACTGTCCAAGGGCGAGAAGCCGCCGCAGAAGCTCAACCTCAAGGCACAGCGCTCCGACGGATCGACCTTCGACTCGGTCATGGAATTCGCCGAGGCGAGCTACGAAGGCGAACCCTGCCAGCAGATCATCTTCCGCCAGCAGACGAACAACCCCGAACTCGAGAAGGAGCTCGATGCGCTGCGCTCGAAGGATCTCGTCACGGATCTGTTCAATCGCCAGCATCTGCTGATCGAACTCGACCGCACCATCGCCGCCGCGGCCACCGGCAGCAACGACCGTTGCCTGCTGCTGCTCGAGCCCGACAACTTCAAGACCACGCTCGATACGATCGGCATCGGCAACGCTGACCTTCTGCTGGGCGACCTCGCCAATCTGATGCGGCGTCACCTCGCCGAAGCCGACGTGACCGCGCGCTTCGCCGACCACACGTTCGCCGTGTTGCTGGTCGGTCGCGATCCGGAAAACTCGAAGAAAACCGCCGAGGTGCTGCTCAAGGCTTTCAACGAGCGCATCTTCGAGGTCGGCAAGCAGTCGATCAACGTGACGATGAGCATCGGCGGCTGCCTCATCGGCGAGAAGAACGCCAACGCACAGACCATCCTCGCCAACGCGAACATGACGTTGCGCGCGGCACAGACCGAGGGTGGCAACCGCGTCAACGTGTTCGACCCGGCAGCGCAGGACAAGGCGGCGGAAGAAAAGCAGCGCCATTGGCTCAAGCTCGTGCAGGACGCGCTGACCAACAACGGATTCGTGCTGTTCAACCAGCCCATCATCAGCCTGCATGGCGCCGACGGTGATTTCTTCGAGATCCTGCTGCGCATGCAGGGGCCCAAAGGCGAGATCACGCCGAACTTCTTCCTGCCGATCGCCGAGCAGAACGGCCTGATGCCGCAGATCGACCGCTGGGTCATCGCCCATGCGATCAAGGCGCTCGTCGAACGCGAGAAGAGCGGCATCAAGACTACCTATTTCATCAAGCTGACGCCGCAGTCGCTCGAAGACCAGACCTTGCTGCCCTGGATCGCCCAGCAGCTGAAGAATTCGCGCCTGCGCGGCGATGCGCTCGTGTTCGAGATGCCGGAAAGCAAGGTCGTCACGAACCTCAAGCCAGCGCGCGCGTTCGTCGCGGGTCTCAAGCAGATTCACTGCGGCTTCGCGCTGGAACAGTTCGGCTCGGGGCTCAACTCGATGCAGCTCCTCAAGCACATCGACGCCGACTATCTCAAGCTCGACCGCAGCTTCAT
>CAMLSI010000541.1 GCA_946482585.1 uncultured Lysobacteraceae bacterium | reverse complement strand
GGACGCGCTCGCGGTTGCCTTCCTTGACCTTGACGTTGACGACGACGGTGTCGCCGGGGCCGAAATCCGGCAGGGAACGCTTGATCTGGGCGGCTTCGAACTGCTGAAGGAGGTTGCTCATGACACTCACCAATCTGGTCTGAATTATCTTTCCGGCGCCGTGCCGGCCCTTGGCTCTTGGTGCAACGCAGCCGCAGGCGGCTCCGCTGCACCGGCCGCGAGCCACTCGCGGCGGAATTCTTCCAACAACTCGCGCGCCTGCTTGTCGAGCGTCACGCGGGCCAACAGGTCGGGGCGGCGCAACCAGGTTCGACCCAGCGATTGTTTCAGGCGCCAACGCCGGATCATCGCATGGTTTCCCGATTGCAGCACTTCGGGCACGTTGCCCAATTCGTCCTGTACCGGCCGCGTGTAGTGCGGGCAATCGAGCAGGCCGTTCGCAAACGAATCCTGTTCGGCCGACGCCGCATCGTTCAGCGCGCCTTCCTGCAGCCGGCCGACCGCATCGATCAGCACTGCCGCACCCAACTCGCCGCCGGACAGCACGTAGTCGCCGATGGAAATTTCCTCGTCGACTTCATGCGCCAACAGGCGTTCATCCACCCCTTCGTAGCGTCCGCAGAGCAGGATCAGTCGTTCCTGCCGCGCGAGTTCCGCCACTTTCGCCTGAGTCAGCCGCGTACCCTGCGGACTCAGGTATATCGTTCGCGCCGTGCCGGCCGCGGCCTGTCTCGCTGCCGCCAGTGCCGCACGCAGCGGCGCCATCAGCATCACCATGCCAGGACCGCCGCCGCAGGTGCGGCCGTCGACGGTACGGTAGTTGTCGGTGGCGAAATCGCGCGGATTCCACGCTTCGACGCCGAGCAACCCGCGCTCCTGCGCTCGACCGATGACTCCGACCGCCGCGCATTGCCGCACAAACTCCGGAAACAGCGTGATGACGTCGATGCGCACCGCGCTGTCCTCATTCAGAAATCCGGATCCCAGTCGACGACGATGCGCCGTGCGCCCAGATCCACCTGCTTGACGTACTGCTCGAGCACGAACGGAAGCATCCGCTCCCGCTCGCCGTCTTGGACCACGAGCACATCGTTCGCGCCGGTCGCGAACAGATGCGATACGCGGCCCAGCGACACGCCTTCGACCGTCGAGACCTCCATGCCTTCGAGATCGGTCCAGTAATATTCGCCGGGTTTGGAAGCGGGCAGCGCCGAGCGCAACACCCAGATTTCCGTACCGATCAGCGCGGTGGCCTGCTCACGATCAGCGACGCCGGGCAGCGTCGCGATCATGCCCTTGCCTTGTTCGCGCCCCCGGCAGCCACGGATCTCCCGTTCACTGCCGGCGGACTTCAGGATCCAGGGCTGATACCGGAATATCTGCATGCGCGGCTCGGTCCAGGACTCGAGCTTGACTGCCCCGGATGTCCCCGAAACCCCGACTATCCTGCCGACGAGAACGCGGCGTTCCACTTCCGCGCTCATGCCGATCGACGCTTAGGCAGCGACCGCAGCGACCTGCTTAGCCGCCTGCTTGAGCAGCGAGCGGACCTTTTCGGTCGGCTGCGCGCCCTTGGCGATCCACTCGTTCGCACGGGCGACGTTCAGTTCCAGCGGAACTTCCTTGCCGGCGGCGATCGGGTTGAAAAAGCCCAGGCGTTCGATGCTGCGGCCGTCGCGGGCATAACGCTCGTCGGCAACCACGATGTGATAGAACGGGCGCCCTTTGGCGCCGCCGCGGGACAGGCGAATCTTGACCATTGCTTGATCTTCTCTATGAGAATGGGCCGGTCGCGGACGCAACGAGCCCCGGGAAACGCGGCATTCTATGCGAAGGCTGCGGAAATTCAAAGCGGGGCCGGCAAGCCTGCCCATATCGTGACCGCGCCGGCTGGGCCGGCGCGGCAAGGCACTTCAGCGCATCATGCCGCCGCCGCCCGGAAAACCGCCGCCGCCCATGCCTTTGAGGGCGCCGGACATCTGCCGCATCAGCCCCTTGAGGCCGCCACCGGACAGTTTCGACATCATCTTTTCCATCTGCTGATACTGCTTGAGCAGCTTGTTGACGTCCGACGGCTGCATGCCCGAGCCGCGCGCGACGCGCGCCTTGCGCGAGCCGTTGAGCAGATCCGGATGGCGGCGCTCCTTCTTCGTCATGGAATTGATGATCGCGATCATGCGATGCACTTCGCGGTCGTTCGCCTTGGCCTTCACGTGCTCGGGTAGGTTGGATACGCCGGGCAGCTTGTCCATCAGCGAACCCAGACCTCCCATGTTCAGCATCTGCTGCAGCTGATCGCGCATATCGTTGAGGTCGAAGCGCTTGCCCTTCATGACCTTCTCGGCCAGTTTCTGGGCTTTTTCCTGATCGACCTTCTGCTCGACCTGCTCGACCAGCGACAGCACGTCGCCCATGCCCAGGATGCGCTGCGACAGGCGATCCGGATGGAACGGTTCCAGCGCCTCGGTCTTCTCGCCGGCACCGATGAATTTGATCGGCCGGCCCGTGATGTAGCGCACCGACAACGCTGCACCGCCGCGTGCGTCACCATCGGTCTTGGTCAGCACGACGCCTGACAGCGGCAGCGCCTCGGCGAACGCCTTGGCCGTGTTGGCGGCATCCTGACCGGTCATCGCGTCGACGACGAACAGTGTTTCGATCGGCTTGAGCTCAGCATGCAGCGCCTTGATCTCGGCCATCATCTCCGCATCGATGTGCAGACGACCCGCGGTATCGACGAGCAGCACGTCGGCGAAATTCTTCTTCGCCGCATCGAGCGCGCCGCGCGCGATCGCGACGGGGTCCTGTTCGCCGCTGGACGGATGGAACAGCACGCCGACCTGCTCGGCCAGCACGCGCAACTGTTCGATCGCGGCGGGACGATAGACGTCGCAGCTGACGACCATGACTTTCTTTTTCCTGCGCTCCTTCAGGAAGCGCGCCAGTTTCGCCGTCGTCGTGGTCTTGCCCGCACCCTGCAAGCCGGCCATCAGCACGACGGCAGGCGGCTGCGTCGCGAGATTGAGGTCGGTATTGACGGTGCCCATGACCGCGGTCAGTTCGTCGCGGACGACGCGGACCAGGGCCTGGCCCGGGGTCAGGCTCTTGATGACGTCCTGACCGACCGCGCG
>CAMLSI010000540.1 GCA_946482585.1 uncultured Lysobacteraceae bacterium | reverse complement strand
GTCGCGACCAGCACGTCCACTTCGCCGCGCTGAAAGCGCTCCAGCAGCTTCTGGCGCTTCTTCTGCGGCACGTCGCCGGACAGCGCGCCGACACGGAAGCCGTGACGCTCCAGTCGCGTGGTGACGCGCTCGGCCGCGATCTTGGTATTCACGAACACGATGCTGCGCTGCACGTCGGCGGTCGCCATGAGGTTCAGCAGCAGCGGCATTTTTTCCTCGGTCGCCGGGAAATAGACGCGCTGGCGCACGCGCGACGCGGTGACCGATTCGGTTTCGGCCGACAGCTTCTCGGGATTGTTCATGTGCTCGTACGCGAGCTCGAGCACGCGGTAGCTCAGAGTCGCCGAGAACAGCAGGCCCAGGCGGCGGTCGCGCGGCGGCAGGCGCCGCATCAGGAAACGCACGTCCTTGATGAAGCCGAGATCGAACATGCGATCGGCCTCGTCGATGACCATGACATCGACCGCGCGCAGGCTGAACACGTGCTGCTTGAAGTAATCGATGAGACGGCCCGGCGTCGCGATGATGATGTCGACCCCGCCGCGCAGCTGTTCGCGCTGCTTGTCGTAGTCCACGCCGCCGTAGATCAGCGCCGATTTCAGGCCGGTGTGGCGGCCGAGATTCTTGAAATCCTTGTCGATCTGGATGGCCAGCTCGCGCGTCGGCGCGAGCACGAGGCAGCGCGGATCGGTTTCCTTGCGCTCGGTCAGTGCCGGGACGGTCAGGAGCCGCTGCATCGCGGCGACGAGGAAGGCGCCGGTCTTGCCGGTGCCGGTCTGGGCCTGGCCGGCGACGTCGCGCCCGGCGAGCGCGACCGGCAGGGTCAGCGCCTGGATCGGGGTGCAACGCGTGAAGCCGGATTCGTGCAGCCCGGCAAGAAGGCTCGGGTGCAGATCAAAATTATCGAAGAAACAATCTGTTAGTACTTGCTCGGACATTCAACTGGCCAGATGATCCGGGGTAGGCCGGCTGACCGGCGGCCCGGGAGACTTGAGGATCGATCCACCGACCCAACTTGAAACGCGCAGTAGGTTGGGCTCAAATGCCGCCCTTCCCCCCGCCCCTGCCACGCTCCGCCTTGCCCAGCAACGCGCCGAGTGTAGCCTAAACCCAAACATTTCCGCAGCTTGGCGGAAATTCTTAAGACGGAGAATTCCCTGTGAGCCAGCTGATCGCCCACACCAGCGACGACAACTTCGAATCCGACGTTCTGCAGTCGGCCGAACCGGTCCTGGTTGACTTCTGGGCTGAATGGTGCGGCCCCTGCAAGATGATTGCACCGGTACTCGACGAGCTTGCTGCCAGCTACGAGGGTCGCATGAAAGTCGTAAAGGTCAACATCGACCACAATCAGAAGACCCCGCGCAACTACAACGTGCGCGGCATCCCGACCCTGATGATCTTCAAGAACGGCAAGGTCGAGGCGACGCAGATCGGCGCAGTTTCCAAGATGCAGCTGACCCAGCTGATCGACCGCACGATCTGAACGCCGGAGCGACGCGCGCGGCGCCGAAAGCCGCGCGCGGGCGCGCACGAACTGCTGCGCCACCCATGCTTTACGCTTAACACGCACAGTGCTAAGTTAGCTCACGTTGTTCGGGGCGCATCGCCCCATTCCTTCCGGTTCATCCCCTGATTCCATCCCGTCGGCATGTAGCCCTGCCGACCAACGGCGCCCATGCGAGGTTTGCCCGTGTCTGATATCGAGAACAAGGAAAACGGCTCGGCCGCAACGGCTGACGCACGTCCTGAAACCCCTTCCACTGCAGCTGCCGAAGCGCGCGCCGCGCGCCGCGAAGCGCAGGCCGCCCGCGCCGCCGCCAAGGCCGAAGCCGCAGCCCGCGCCGAAACCGGCAATGAAGCCGCGCCTCCGGCACCGCCGCGCGAAGAACGCCAACCCCGCGAAGATCGCCAGGAACGCGCGAGCGGCGGCGACGACCGCGGCCAGCGCAATCCGGACCTGTTCACCGCGCAGTCCTCCGATCACGGCGGATCGTCCGGCGACGCCAACGGCAACAGCGGCAACAACGGCAATGACGGCGGCGGACAGAATCCGCAGGGCCAGAATGCCGGCGGCCCGCAGCAGGGCGGCCAGTACCAGGGCCAGGGCCAGGGACGCCGCGAAGGCCGCAACCGCAACCGCAATCGCCAGAACCGCCAGCAGCAGCAACAGATGCGCGGCGGCAACTACGAAGACGAAGTTCCCGACGAGCGCAACGGCGGCGGCAACGGCCCGCTGATCAACCTCACGGAACTCAAGCGCAAGCCCGCTGCAGCCGTGCTCGAGATCGCCGAAGGCCTCGGCATCCAGGAAGGTGTCGCCCGCGCCCGCAAGCAGGACGTCATCTTCAACATCCTCAAGGCGCATGCGCGCGCCGGCGGCGGCATCTGGGGCGAAGGCGTGCTGGAAATCCTGCAGGACGGCTTCGGTTTCCTGCGCTCCGGCGACGAGTCCTACCTGGCCGGTCCGGACGACATCTACGTCAGCCCGAGCCAGATCCGCCGCTTCAACCTGCGCACCGGCGACTACATCACCGGCCGCATCCGTCCTCCCAAAGACGGCGAGCGCTACTTCGCGCTGCTCAAGGTCGACGACATCAACAGCGAGCCGCCGGAAGCCTCGAAGAACAAGGTGCTGTTCGAGAACCTGACTCCGCTGTTCCCGCGCAAATCGTTCCGCCTCGAACGCGGCAACGGTTCGTCGGAAGACATCAGCGGCCGCATCCTCGACCTGATCTCGCCGGTCGGCAAGGGCCAGCGCGGCATCATCGTGTCGCCGCCGAAGGCCGGCAAGACCATGATGCTGCAGAACGTCGCACAGGCGATCGTGCACAACCACCCGGAAGTGCATCTGATCATCCTGCTGATCGACGAGCGCCCGGAAGAAGTCACCGAAATGGTCCGCGGCGTCCGCGCGGCCGAAGTCATCAGCTCCACCTTCGACGAACCCGCTGCGCGTCACGTCCAGGTCGCCGACATGGTGATCGAGCGCGCCAAGCGCCTCGTCGAACACAAGAAAGACGTCGTCATCCTGCTCGACTCGATCACGCGCCTCGCTCGCGCCTACAACACGGTCGTGCTGAGCTCCGGCAAGGTGCTGACCGGCGGCGTCGACGCCAATGCGCTGCAGCGTCCG
>CAMLSI010000539.1 GCA_946482585.1 uncultured Lysobacteraceae bacterium | reverse complement strand
TGATGCCGCAGCGGCACGCGCACATGTAGCACGTGGTCGTCTTGACCTCGTCGCCGACGGGTTCGTGCAATTTCAGGCTGGCATGAGTCATGCGACGGTCTGGCGGCGGCGCGACGGGCAGGGCGCGAATGGTAGCGGAGCCGCCGCGCAATTGCGCAGGCGCCCGTGCCTGCCCGCGCCGCGCCCGCGTTTCGCCACAAACCGCCGCTAGTGTCCGCGCGGTCCGTTCTCGGAGCGATGGCATGAAACACGGGTATCGATTCATCATCGCGAGCGTGCTGCTGGCGGCGGTGTCGGCGCTGCCGGCATGGGCGGCGGAGGTCTGGCAGGTACGGCCCGAGTGGGCCGAAGCCTTCAAGGCGCAATCGGTGACCGGAACCATGCTCGTCTACGACGAAGCGGTCTCGCGCTACGAGGTGTTCGATCGCAAGCGCGCGGAGACCGCCTTCGCGCCGGCCTCGACGTTCAAGATCTTCAACGCGCTGACCGCGCTGGAAACCGGCGTCATCAAGGACGAACACGAAAAGCTGCGCTGGGACGGCATCCACCGCTGGAGGGCCGACTGGAACCGCGATCACGACCTCGCGAGCGGCATGACGTATTCTGTGGTCTGGTACTACCAGGAAATCGCGCGGCGCATCGGTCAGGCGCGCATGCAAAGCTGGATCGACAGGGCCGGCTACGGCAATCGCGACATCAGCGGCGGCATCGATCGGTTCTGGCTCGGCAAGGGCGGCCTCCGGATTTCCGCGCTCGAGCAGATCGCGTTCCTGCGTCGCCTCGCGACGGATACGCTGCCGTTCTCGGCGCGCAGCCAGGACATCGTCCGTCGCATCACCGTCGTGGAGCAGGCAGAGGGCTATACCCTGCACGCCAAGACCGGCTGGAAGTCGGTCGAGGGCGAAACCGATCTCGGCTGGTACGTGGGCTGGGTCGAGCGCGGCGGCAAGCGCTGGTTCTTCGCGCTCAATATCGACATGACCGATGGCGATGCGCCCAAGCGTGCGTTGCTGGCGAAGGCGTTGCTCGTGAAGGCGGGCGCGTTGCCGGAGCAATGAGCGGCGTGACGCCGCACGCCCTCCGCGCGCCGACGTTCAATCCAGCCGCTTGCTGACTCGCGTGACCGCGATGCTGAGCATGATCACGCTGAAGGCCGCGAGCGCGACGAGCTCGATCCAGAGGTCGGCCAGCGTCGCGCCGCGCAGTGCGATGCCGCGGATCAGGCGCAGGAAATGCGTCATCGGCAGGATTTCGGCCAGCCATTGCGCCGCGCGCGGCATGCCCGCGTAGGGGAACATGAACCCCGACAGCAGGATCTGCGGCAGGAACGTGAAGAACGCGAGCTGCATGGCCTGGAACTGGCTGCGCGCGAGCGTCGACAGGAATACACCGAGCGCTAGGCTCGCGATGATGAACAGCAGGGCCGCGAGATAGATGTCGAGCAGGCTGCCGCGCAGCGGCACGGAGAAGATGAGCTTGCCGAGCGCGAGCACGAGGCTGACCTGGACCAGCCCGATCGCGACGAACGGGAGCACCTTGCCGATCGTGAGTTCCCACGGCGACACCGGTGTGGCGATCAGCATTTCGAGATTGCCGCGCTCGCGCTCGCGCACCAGCGCCATCGCCGTGAACATGACCATGGTCATCGTCAGGATCACGCCGACGAGGCCGGGCACCGTGTTGACCGGCGCGCGCCGCTCCGGGTTGTAGAAATTCACGACCTCGATCGCCGGGGGCGGAGTCGCGTCGCCGCGCAGGTGCGCGAGCGGGAACGCCGCGAGCTGGCGCGCGGCCTGCTGCACGACCTGATCCGATCCGTCGACGACGAGCTGCAGCGCGGCGCGATCGCCGCGTTCGAGGCGATTTTCGAAATCTTCGGGAATCACGATGCCGACGCTGATCCGGCCTTCGCGCAGAAAGTCGTCGAGCTGCTGCGGCGCGGACAGGGAATGGCGCAAGGTCAGCACGTCCGTCGCGCCGAGTTCGGCGACGAGCTCGCGCGAGCGCGCGGTGTTCGCGCGATCGAGCACCGCAGCGTCGAGGTGACGGATGTCGAGATTGATCGCAAAGCCGAACAGCAGCAGCTGCATGGTCGGGATGCCGACGATCATCGCGAACGTGAGGCGGTCGCGGCGCAGCTGGCGCAGTTCCTTGACGACGATGGACAGCAGGCGGCGCAGGCTCATGCGGCGGCTCCGTCGAGGTGGCGGGCGGGCTTGCGTGTCGCCGCGACGAACACGTCTTCGAGATTGGGATCGCCGCGGCGCACCTGCGCATCGATGCCGCTGCTGCGCAGGTGACCCATGAGCGCATCCGCATCCCAGGCCGTATTCGCGGCGAGCACGCGCAGTTCCGCGCCGATCTGCGCGAGCGCGACGATGCCGGCCTGCTGCTGCAATGCCTGCTGCGCGCGGCGCGGCTGACCGCAGTCGACGAGCCAGACCGCATACGGCAGGCGAGCGCAGAGCTCGCGCGGCGCGCCGTCGGCGACGAGCCGGCCCTGGTCGAGGATCGCGAGCCGGTGGCAGCGTTCGGCCTCGTCCATGTAGTGCGTCGACACGAGTATCGTCGTGCCGGCGTCGGCGAGTTCGAACAGCGAGTCCCAGAATTCGCGCCGCGACTGCGGATCGACCGCGCTGGTCGGTTCGTCGAGGAACAGCAGTTCGGGTCCGTGCAGCACTGCGCCGGCCAGCGCGAGTCGCTGCTTCTGGCCCCCCGACATGGTCCCCGCCAGCTGGTCGCGTCGATCGGCCAGCCAGTAGCGCTGCAGCAGATCGTCGATGCGCGAGCGCGCCCGGGTGCGCGGCAGATCGTGCACGGCGGCGAGGAATTCGAGGTTTTCCAGCACGCTCAGGTCTTCGTACAGCGAGAACTTCTGCGTCATGTAGCCGATGCGGCGCTTGAGCTGTTCGGCCTGCTGCGGAATCTTCAGGCCGAGCACCTGGATGTCGCCGGCGGTCGGCGAGAGCAGGCCGCAGAGCATGCGTATCGTCGTCGACTTGCCCGAACCGTTCGGTCCGAGAAAACCGTAGACCTGCGACTTCGCGACGGTCAGGTCGACCTGGTCGACCGCGACGAGGTCGCCGAAACGCCGGGTGAGGCCGCGGGCCTCGATCGCGGGGGTCGCGTTCACGGCGCAGGCT
>CAMLSI010000538.1 GCA_946482585.1 uncultured Lysobacteraceae bacterium | reverse complement strand
CCGGGGCGCCGTGCACACTCGTCGCCCCGTCCGTCCGCCGGCCCGGCGCGCGGAACCCCCAAGCTCTGAACGGACCTGCGATGAACAAGCCTGCGCTCGCGTTTGCCCTGCTGACCACCCTGTCCGCGGCCGTCACGCCGTTGCAGGCTCAATTCCTGAACACCACGCCTGCCCAGCAGCAGCAAGCCGATGCGGCACCCGACGACGGCACGCTCGACCGCATCGTCGCCATCGTCGACGAGGACGTGGTGCTCAAGAGCGAACTCAATCGCGCGGTCAACCAGGTGCTCGCCCAGTACCAGCGCAACCCGCAGCAGCTGCCGCCGCGTCCCGTGCTCGAACGCCAGGTGCTCGACCGCCTGATCATGACGCGGCTCCAGGTCGCCAAGGCCGGCCAGAGCGGCGTGCGCATCGGCGATGTCGAGATCGACCAGGCCGTCGCGAACATCGCCCGCACGAACAAGATGGACGTCGACCAGTTGCGCAGCGCGATCGCGCGCGACGGCCTGAGCTATGAAGAATTCCGCCGCAACCTGCGCGACGAGCTCGTCACCCAGCGTCTGCGTCAGCGCGTCGCGCAGTCGACCCAGGTCAGCGACGCCGAAATCGACATCGCACTCGCGAACAACAGCCTCAAGACCGGCGAAGTGCGCCTCGCCCACATTCTCGTCGGCGTTCCCGACGGCGCGAGCGCCGAACAGATCCAGGCCGCGCGCGAGAAGGCCGAACGCGTGCAGCGCGAAGCCGCCGCGCCCGGCGCCGATTTCGCCGCGATCGCGATCCGCTCTTCCGACGGCCAGGACGCGCTCGAAGGCGGCGACATCGGCTGGCGCCGTTTCGACCAGGTGCCGGAGATGTTCGGCGACCTGCTCCAGGGCATGAGCGTCGGCCAGGTCTCGCCGGCCGTGCGCGGCCCCAGCGGCTTCCACATCCTCAAGCTCGTCGACCAGCGCTCGCAGGGCAAGCAGCTCGTGACCGAGTTCCATGCGCAGCACATGATGATCAAGATCAGCGAGCTCGTGAGCGCGGCCGACGCCGAGAAGAAGATCAACGATCTGCGCCGCCGCATCGAAGGCGGCGAAGATTTCGCGGCGCTGGCCAAGAACAACTCCGAGGATGCGACGAGCGCGAACGCCGGCGGCGACATGGGCTGGTTCCCGATCGACACCTACGGCGCCCAGGTCGGCGAAGTCATCTCCAGCCTGAAGGACGGCGAGATCAGCCAGCCATTCCGCAGCAACGCCGGCTTCCATTTCGTGAAGCGCCTCGGCATGCGCGAACTCGACCGCACCGACGAAGCCCGCCGCACGCAGGCACGCGAAGCGATCCAGCAGCGCAAGGCCGAAGACGAATTCGAGAACCTCATGCGCCAGCTCAAGGCCGAGGCGTATATCGAATACCGCCTCGCGGGCTACGACACCAAGGGCGAGCCGCTCAGCGGCTGAAGCACCGACAGGAACGCAGGAGGAAAGCACCGGAGAAGACGCAAGGCGCGCAAGCGCAGCGAACGGGCTGTCGATGACGCCTCGTCGCGCTCGCGGTCCCTGCCTACCTGCCCTCCGGTTCCTGCGCCCATGTCTCTCCCACGCCTCGCGATCACCCTCGGAGAACCAGCGGGCATCGGTCCGGAGCTCGTTGCCGAACTCGCGCACGGCGACATCGCCGCGGACCTGATCGCGATCGGCGACGTGCAGGCACTGCACGCGGCCGCCGCATCGCGTGGTCTGACACTGGCGCTTTCCGAAGACGACGGCCGTCCGCTGATCCGGCGTGCGGCCGGCAGCCTGCGTACCGTCACGATCGAAGCCGCCGCGGCCGTCGTTCCGGGCAAGCTCGATCGCGCGAATGCCGGCTACGTGCTCTCGACGCTCGCGCGCGCGAGCGACGGCTGCATGGCCGGCGAATTCGACGCGGTCGTCACCGCGCCCGTGCAGAAAAGCATCATCAACGACGCCGGCATTCCGTTCTCGGGCCATACCGAATATTTCGCGCTGCGCGCGAATGCCGAGGTCGTGATGATGCTGGCCGCAGGCGACCTGCGCGTCGCGCTCGCGACGACGCATCTGCCGCTCGCGGCCGTACCCGCGGCGATCACGCGCGCATCGCTGGAGACCACGCTGCGCATCCTGCGCGCCGACCTCGCGCACAAGTTCGGCTTTGCCGAGCCGCGCATCCTCGTGCTCGGACTCAATCCGCACGCGGGCGAAGGCGGCCATCTCGGCCGCGAGGAAATCGAGATCATCCAGCCGCTGCTGGCCGATCTGCGCGACGAGGGCTTCCACCTGACCGGCCCGCTGCCGGCCGACACCGCATTCCTGCCCGGACCGCTGAGCCAGGCCGACGCCGTACTCGCGATGTATCACGATCAGGGACTGCCGGTCCTCAAGGCGCTCGGCTTCGGCAACGCGGTCAACCTGACCCTGGGCCTGCCGTTCGTGCGCACCTCGGTCGACCACGGCACCGCACTCGATCTCGCCGGCCGCGGCGTCGCCGATGCGGGCAGCCTCATCGCGGCGACCCGGCTCGCGCTCGACCTCGCGGAACGACGGAAGTCGGGCTGAGGCCGCCAGTCGCGGGATTCGTCGGGACAAAACGCAACAAGCCCTTCCGTTCGGGGGAAGGGCTCGTCGCCTCGCACTTTTCTTGCGACGCGCAGTCGGCACTTCCGTCCTGCGCTCAGCAATCCTTCCCGCTGCACGGCGCCAGCGCTGCCGCCGCGAGCACCGCACGCTTGCGCTGCGGCCAGCGCAGCTTCTCGAACACCAGCATGACCGCGAGCAATACGAGGCCGAGGCCGACGAGGCTCGCCGCGGTGATCGGCTCGTGCAGGAACAGCGCGCCCCAGACCTGCGCGAACAGCGGAACGAGGAAGGTCACCGTCGTCGCGCGCTCGGGACCGGCGTCGCGCAGCAGGCGGAAATAGACGACGAACGCGATCGCGGTGCACAACAGCCCCAGCGCGGCGATCGCGAGGCTCGGCGCCAGCGCCGGAACCTGGGTGGGCAGGTTCGCGAACAACAGCGGCGACAGCAGCAGTGCCGCGCCGATCTGGCTGCCGGTCGCAGTGACGACCGGATCAGTGCCGGTGAACAGACGACGCAACTCCGCCGCGCCGAGCGCATACAGCGCAGCGGCGACCGCCGA
>CAMLSI010000537.1 GCA_946482585.1 uncultured Lysobacteraceae bacterium | reverse complement strand
CGAGCAACCTGGTCTGTTCTTCCATGACCGCCGGATGCGAGTGCCGACGGGGCGGAGATGTTAGCGCGCCGACGGCGCGTTGGTAAGTGCCGACTGTCGCAATACGCAAAGATCTCTCACGTGTCGCATCGCAACGCGTCCTTGCGTTCAAAGAAACTTGAATTCGAACGCGACCGCGTTCCGGCCCGGATCGCGCACTTCGAACACGAGCGCGGTGCTTGCACCCGCCGCAAGTCCGCGTTCCATCACGCGCGTGTCGCCAAGGTAGTCGCGCGGCTGGAAGCGGCGCATCGCGACGCGATTCTCGTCGAGGTCGGACAGCGTGATCTCGACGACCGGATAGGCCTGCGCGAATTCGGCCGCGTTGCGTACCGTTGCCGACACGATCAGCGCGCCGGCCACCGACGGATGCGGGCGGATGTCGCGCGTGAGCAATTCGAGTTGCTGCGTCGCATGACGCAAGGGCAGCTCGCAGCGCAGCGCGGCGCAGCCGCGGTCGAGCCACGGGCGCACGACGTCGTTGTCGAGCAATTGATCGCGTTCGGCGTACGCGAGCTGGCCGGCCAGGGTCAGCGACAACAGCAGAGTGCCCATGACCCAGGGCCAGCGTCGCCCGCCGCTGTGGCGCGCATGGCGCGCGAAGGCCGGCGTCGCGTGGCGACGCGGCTCGCGGTGACGCGGTTTCTCGTCAGGATCGAAGGTAAACGTGACGGCCTGCACGTTCGGTCGGTAGACCGGTACGCCGAGCCGAGGCGGATCCGGATCGGGCGTATGGACGTCCAGACGTTCGAACGGCTCGGGCGGCAGGTGCTCGGCCAGCGTGCGCAGCGCATCGAACAGCGCGTCGCAATGACTGCACCGCACCATGCCGTGGCCGCGCGCGATGGTCGCTGCGTCGGCGCTGTAGACGGTCGCGCATTCGGGACATTGCGTGTACATGCGAGGGGCGCTTGCGGCGAGTCGATGGGGCGGATGCGGCATTGGAGCGCTGCCTGCGTGCGGATACAAGCGGCCGCGATCACGCCGACCGCAAGAAGCGCCGCCCGCGGCTTCAGTCCGGCTTGCGCCGGCCGCTGATCCGAACCCAGTCCTCGCGCTGCGCGACGACGAGATCGTCGAACCATTCGGCATAGCGCGCGATCAGCTCTCCATCCTGGCCGGCCAGGATGCCCGACAGCGCGAACGGCGCTCCGGGCTTGCACGCTTTGGCGAACATCGGCGCGAGTTCGGCGAGCGGTCCGGCCAGGATGTTGGCGACGAGCACGTCCTGCGGGGCGTGGACATAGTCCTGCGGCAGCAGGAGCGTCAGCCCGGCGGCGACGCCGTTGCGCTCGGCGTTGTCGCGGCTGGCTTCGAGCGCCTGCGGATCGAGATCCACGCCGATCACGTGTGCGGCGCCGAGCTTCAGCGCGGCGATGGCGAGTACGCCAGAGCCGCAGCCATAGTCGAGCACGCTGCGGCCGTGCAGCGGCAGGCTGTCCAGCCATTCCAGGCAGAGTGCCGTCGTCGGATGCGTGCCGGTGCCGAACGCGAGTCCGGGGTCGAGGCGTACGACGATGGCATCGTCGGCATCCTGCGGCGGCTCGACGGTCCACGGGTAGATCCAGAGCCGGCGGCCGAACTGCATGGGCTGGAACGTATCCATCCACGCACGCACCCAGTCGGCGTCCTCGACGTCGCGAAAGTCGATCTGGTCCGGCGCGATCTCCGGCACGAGATCGGTCAGGGCATGCACGAGACCGGGGCGGTCGACGGCGATATCGAACAGCGCGGCGAGCTTGATGGTCGGCCAGACCGGGGTCTCGCCGGGGCCCGGCTCGAAGATCGGGTGATCTTCGGCGTCGAGCAGCGTGACCGACAGTGCGCCGAGGTCTTCGAGCGCGAGTTCGATCCGCTCCTGCTGGTCGGAGTGGATGGTCAGCGAAAGTTCTATCCAGGCCATGCGCGCAGTCAGTCTTGTACTTCGATGGTGCGCAGCCCTTCGGGATGCGTCAGGTAGGCAGTGCCGCCGCGCGCTTTTGCAATCCTCGCGACGCAGATCGCATCGGCGATCGTCGCCGCGAAATCGCCGCTGCCGGCGACGACGAGGTTGCGCTCGCGATACGGCGCGAGCAAGGCCGGCAGGCCCTCGCAGGTCGCGGTCGCGTCCTGCACCGTGTAGGCGTTGCGTGCGGTGACGAGGATCACGAGCGCGTCCGGCGGAAGCTGGCCCGCCGCGACCGCCGTCGGCGGTGCGGCCAGCGTCGTCGCGGCCTTGACCGGTTCGGCAGCGGGTGCGTCCGTGCGCGCTTCGCCCGCGGCGCAGCCGCCGAGCAGTGCGGCCAGCATCAGCGCGGCACCCGCGCGTTTTGCGTCAGCCCAGCGCAATGCCTTTTTCCTTCTGTTCCGCGATGCGCTTTTCGAGGTAGTGGATGTTCTGGCCGCCGGCCTGGAAACCCACGTCGTTCATGATGCGCTGCTGCAGCGGGATATTGGTCTTGACGCCGTCGATGACCATCTCCGCGAGGGCGAGCCGCATGCGCGCGATCGCCGTCGCGCGGTCGCGGCCGTGCACGATGAGCTTGCCGATCATCGAGTCGTAGTTCGGCGGGATGCGGTAGCCGTCGTAGATGTGCGTGTCGAGACGGACGCCGGGGCCGCCGGCGCCGAGGAATCGCTTGATGGTGCCCGGCGATGGCATGAACGTGTCGGGGTCTTCGGCATTGATGCGGCATTCGATCGAGTGGCCCGTGAAGGTCACGTCTTCCTGGCGGATCGACAGCTTCTCGCCTGCGGCGATCAGCAACTGCTCGCGCACGAGGTCGATGCCCGTGACCAGCTCGGTCACCGGATGCTCGACCTGGATGCGCGTATTCATCTCGATGAAATAGAAGCGGCCGTTCTCGTACAGGAATTCGAACGTGCCGGCGCCGCGATATCCGATGCGCAGGCAGGCTTCGACGCAGACCTTGCCGATCTCCGCGCGCTGTTCCGGCGTGATGCCCGGCGCGGGGGCTTCTTCGACGACCTTCTGATGGCGCCGCTGCATCGAGCAGTCGCGCTCGCCGAGATGGATCGCGCTGCCCTGCCCGTCGGCGAGCACCTGGATCTCGACGTGGCGCGGGTTCTCGAGAAACTTCTCCATGTAGACCATGTCGTTGCCGAAGGCC
>CAMLSI010000536.1 GCA_946482585.1 uncultured Lysobacteraceae bacterium | reverse complement strand
CCGGCGCGTTGATCGTGTTGATGTTGAACGGATGGATCTGGCTGACACTGTTGAGGTGGAACACGTAGGTGCCGCCGCGCTGCAGGGTCAGCGCCGGATTCGACTGGCCGTTGATGGTCCATGAGCTGGAGCCGCCCGCGCTGACCTGGAAGGTCTGCGTGACGCCGCCGCGCGTCGCGCTGCCGGCGGCCAGGGAAGAAGCGCTCGCCGCAATGGCGGCGAGGACGAAAACAGTGCGCAATACGGACATGGTCGGTTCTCCGGGTGGACCGCGATTGTGCAAAAAGCGGGCGGCCGCGCAAACGCCTGTGTGCGCGGACTGTGACCGGCGGCGCGGCCCGACCGCAGGGCATCGCGGTATCGACGACATTTCCTTGCGGCGTTTTCCGCGACACTCTCCCTATCGGGTCGGGACGGAGCAGGTCGTGAAGGGATTTCTGGCGACGATGGGACGAACCGGCGCGGCGCTGGCCGCGGTGCTCGCGGCGCAGCCCGCCGCTGCGCAGGATGCCGTGCCGCTGCCGCGCATCGCAGTCTCCTCGGTCGGCATCGGCGGCGCGGATGCGTTCGACGTGCCGGCGTCGGTCAGCGTCGTGGATCTCGATGCCGCCGTGCCGGCGGCGAACCTCGGTGTCGCCGCCGCGAACGTGCCCGGCCTGATCGCGCGCGAGCGGCAGAACCAGGCGCAGGACACGCAGCTGTCGATCCGTGGCTTCGGCGCGCGTGCGACGTTCGGCGTGCGCGGCCTGCGGATCTACGCCGACGGCGTTCCCGCGACCATGCCCGACGGACAAGGCCAGATCTCGCATTTTCTGCTGTTCGCCGGTGATCGCATCGAAGTGCTGCGCGGCCCGTTCTCGGCGTTGCACGGCAATTCTTCCGGCGGTGTCGTGCAGTTGTTCAGCGCCGACGGCCGCGGTCCGCCGCAGGTGCGCGCACAGGCCGTCGCCGGCAGCTACGGCAGTCGCAGCTATGCGGCAAGCCTGCGCGGCGGTGGCGACGACTTCGGCTACCACGCGGCGGTATCGCGCAGCGACAGCGACGGTTTCCGCGACCACAGCGCGGCACGTCGCGACGCGTCGAACGTCACTGTGCGCATGGCGGTGGGCGACGCGGGACGCCTCGACCTCGTCGCGAACCGGTTCGATTCGCCCGATGCGCAAGATCCGCTCGGCCTCACGCGCGCCGAAGCACTGGCCGATCCGCGTGCGGCGACGTCGGTCGCGCGGCTTTACGACACGCGCAAATCGGTGCAGCAGGACCAGCTCGGCGCGGTTTACGATCACGCCGTGACCGAACGCCAGTCGCTGCGCGCGATGGTCTACGCCGGGCGCCGCGACGTCGAACAGTTTCTCGCCGTGCCGCGCGCGGCACAGGGTGCGCCGACCAGCGCCGGCGGCGTCGTCGATCTCGGCAGCGACTACGGCGGCGGCGATCTGCGCTGGTCGTGGAGCGGCGACGTCGCGGCGCGGCCGTTCGCGCTGTCCGCAGGAGTCGCGGCCGATACGCAGCGGCAGCAGCGCCGCGGCTACGAGAACTTTCTCGGCGATGCGCTCGGCGTGCGCGGGACGTTGCGCCGCGACGAACGCAACACGGCGCGCAACATCGACCGCTACGTGCAGGCCTCGTGGCAGATGGCCGAGCGCTGGTCGCTGCTCGCCGGCGCGCGGCGCAGCGCCGTCCGCTACGTGTCGACCGATCGCTACGTGACGAGTGCGAACCCCGACGACAGCGGACGCGCCGATTATGCGCAGACCACGCCGGTCGCCGGATTCGCATTCGCGCCGCGCCGCGACACACGATTCTACGTGTCGTTCGGCCGCGGCTTCGAGACGCCGACGTTCAACGAGCTCGGCTATCGCGCCGACGGTGCGGCTGGTCTCGCCTTCGATCTGCGGCCGGCACGCAGCCGCCATGGCGAGCTCGGTGTCAAATGGCGCAGCGACGGCGGTGCGCGGATCGAGACCGCGGTGTTTCGCGCCGATACCGACGACGAACTCGCCGTCGCGCGCAATGTCGGCGGGCGCAGCAGCTTTCGCAATGTCGGCCGGGCGCGGCGCGAAGGCATGGAATTCGCCGCGTTCGTGCCGCTGCACGCGGGCTGGGAATGGCAGTGGGCCTATACGCGGCTCGCAGCGACGTTCCGCGATGCGTTTCCGATCTGCTCGGCCGCCGGCTGCACCACCCCCAACGCGCTCGTCGCCGCGGGCACGCGCATCCCGGGGGACGGCGCGCGATCAGTTCGCGAGCCGGCTGGCCTGGCGCAGCGGCGCCTGGAACGCGGCGGCGCAGCTCGTCGCCGTCGGCGACGTGACGGTCAACGACAGCGGCACCCAGCGCGCGCCGGGCTACGGGCTGCTGAATCTCGAACTCGGCCGGCGCTGGACCTCGTCCGCCGGCGCCTGGTCGGCGTTTGCGCGCGTCGACAACGCGTTCGACCGGCGCTACGTCGGTTCGGTCATCGTCAACGAAGGCAATGCGCGCTACTACGAACCGGGCGCCGACCGCACACTGTCGGTCGGCGCGCGCTGGGACTGGGGAGCGGGCGACTGACGGGGAAGCGGGCAAACGCCCGTTTCTCCCCGGAACGGCGCAGGCGAAGCCTGCGCACGTTTTCCGGCACCCGGCGCCTGCGCGGTCGACCCCCGTGCGATCCCTGTCGGGATCGCTCTGGCAGGCTGCTTCTCGACGGCCTGCTAGGCGTCGAAGCCGTTCGCGAAGATCGCGTCGGGATCGATGATCGTGATGCTGCCGTTCATGGCGGCGTGATTGCCGCAGTTGTAGTGCAGCGAACTCGGCGCGTTCGACGGTACGACGAAGGTGATGTTGGTGTCGCCGGTCGCGCCGTTGTTGGTGACGCCCTGGTTGTAGCGCGACGCGCTGCCGGTCGTGTTGACCGTGTTGATGTTGAACGGGTGCACCGGCGAAACGCCGGTCAGGTCGAAGACGTAGGTGCGGCCGCGTTCGAGCGTCAGCGGCGGATTCGTCATGCTGTCGATGGTCCAGGCGGAGAAGCTGCCGGCGCTCACGGCGAACGTCGTGACCGGGCCTTTGGGGGCGGCGGCGGCGATCAGTGGCGAGGACAGGGCGGCGATAGCGAGCAGGCGCAGAAGGTTCATCAGGATTTCCTCGTGGTCGTGGAACGAAGACAGCGGGCTACTCC
>CAMLSI010000535.1 GCA_946482585.1 uncultured Lysobacteraceae bacterium | reverse complement strand
AGCGCGCGTACAACCTGAAGACCGCGTACGAAGGCGTGCTCGCCATCGGCTGCCCCGAACAGAAAGACGGCAACGGCGGCCTCGTCCAAGCCATCGCGGCCGCCGGCGAACCCAATTCGCTCGGCATCCAGGCCTACGGCTGCTTCGCCGAGCGGACGGGTTGCCGCTCGAATACCGACTGCCGCGCCGGCGCCGCCGGCACCACCTGCTATTGCTACGGCGCGAGCTGCCTCGACCAGGGCGAAGGCATCGCCGGCACCACCCTGTTCCGCACCCGCGTGCGCGGGTCGCAGGAGGGCGGCTTCCGCCACGGCGTGAACAATTCCTGCCGGCTCCGGGGCGGCATCGGCAATACCTGTTCCTGCAATACGACCTGGACCGGCGGATTGCCGCGGCGAGATCTGTTCCGACAGCCGCCGCCGTGAACCACGCGGAGGCGACGTAGCGTGGTCGCCGCAGGCGACCGCACGATCGAGGCGTTCCGGATTCCCTCGACCTCGATCGTGCGCTCGCTCGCGCGAGCACACGCTACCGGGGGTGCGCAGTGCCGCGCGGGAAAGTGGGTGTCCCGAATTGGACTCCGAATTGGATTACCCCGATGCGCTGGCCTTGCGCCTTCGGAAACCGATCCAGCGGGGTACGCGTTCGCAGTAACTCGCGTAGCGATCGCCGTATTTGCGCCGCAACTGGTCCTCTTCGTACGGGATATACCAGCGCTGCGCGGCGAGCCAGAACAGCGCCGGCCCCGCAAACGCGATCAGAGAGCCCAGCCACCAGGCCGTCCCGAGCAGCAGGACGACCATACCCAGGTACATCGGATTGCGCGTCCGCGAGAACATTCCCTGTTCGCAGAGTCCCGTCGGCTCGCCGAAGGTCTGAATGTTGATACCCAGCACGCGGAACAGCCGCGCGTGGCCGACGGCCATCGCCAGCCCTGCGACGACCGCGATGCTGCCGAACCAAGTGAACGGAGCTTTGACCAGCTCGGGAGACGCCAGCATGCTGTCCGCCAGCAGCATTCCGCCGACGAGAGCGATGACGAGTACCGGCGGAATCACGAAACGCATCATGGTGGTGGTCTCCTCATGTCCCGACGAGAATGCGGCACGCCGGCCGGCGCGTCGTTATCCCGCGATAACGACGCACGACCGAACGCGACGGTCTACGCGACCTTCGAAAAGCTGGCGGGGCAGCCTCTCGCGAGCGATCCCGAGCTCGACCGGCGCATCGGCATCCATGACCTCGCCGAAGGTCAGCGCTTGTTTGCGGCGGGCTCGGTCGACCGGCGCGTGCACGTCGTGCTCGACGGGTTTCTCACGCTCCGCTACACGTCGTCCGCGGGCGTTTCCTGGATCAAGGGTTTCGTCCCGCCGCGGATCCCCTTCGCCTGCGTCTCCTGCCTCGACGGCCTCGAGGCGCATTTCGATGCCCATGCGGGGAGAGGGGCGACGGTCGCGTCGATTCCGTTCCGGATACTCGATCGTCTGGCGTCCGAATCGTCGGCCTGGCAGCGCGCGCTGCTCACTGCGTTCAAGCTGTACGGGCAGCGCAAGGAGAAGCGCGAAAGGGAATTGCTGCTGCTGTCGGCGCAGGCGCGCTATCTCGCGTTCCTGGAAGAAATGCCCGAGATCGCCAGCCGTCTGAAGCAGCATGAGATCGCAAACTACGTCCGCGTCACGCCGGTGACCCTGAGCCGCATTCGCCGCCGCCTGCAGCTGACGCCGGCGGGACGGGCCGTCGCGACGAGTTCGGAGAATCGCTGAAAAAATCGCTCGCGTGGTGCGCTCGTCATCCCCGGGCTGCGGTTGATCGTGCTGCTCGCTGGCGCGAGCACACGCCACCGGGAGCGCGCGGTGCCGGGCTGGAAGGTGGGTGTCCGACTTGTGGGTGTCCCGATTTGCGTCGCTGCGGCCACGGCGTCACCCACCCGGCGCCTCACGAACGGCGAAGCGGTTGCGCTAGGCTTCCCGGGTGGCGCGGCCGCCATCGGTCGGACGGAGCAACGCGGATGGGAATGGCGTTTTCATGGTTGTCGGTGGCCTCGCTGTCGCCGGCGGAAGTACTTGCGGCATTGAATCTGGAAGACACGGGCGCTGTCGTGGGCCTGGGCGACGGCGAGGTCGCCGGCGCCGCTTTGCCACATGGCGGCTATGTCGTCGTGGCAAACGCGTTCTGGCATGCGGTGATCCACCCGCCGAAACTCGCGTCGCTGTCACTGGGCGCCACCGTGGTCGGCTGCACCGAAAGCGAGAACGTCAATGCGTCGGTCGCGTTTCTCTGGCGCGGCGGCGAGCAGATCTGGCAAGTCACGCACCTGCTGGACGGAGGCGCCGAACATCTCGAGATCGAAGGCGATGCGCCTGCGGAAACGGCAGCGTTGCTGGAACAGGCGATCGCACGGCATCGCGCGGAGAGGTACGACGCCGTCTACGGCGTTCCCGCAGCCGTGGCGAAGTCATGCGCCGGCTTCCGCTATGGCGAGGATCGCGGACTGCGTTTCACGCGACTGGCGCCGCGCAGGTTGACGGTGAGCGTCGGAAACACTCCGATCGTCGTCGAGTGGCCGAACGAGCGCGGCGACCTGACCGCCACGCTGGGGCGCGCATTGGAAGCGATACTGGTTCCGCTGGGCTTCGACGTGCGGCGCGATCCCCGCGGCGACGAATTCTCCAGAACCCGCGACGACACGACGCTGACGATCTACGGCGTCGGCTACGACGATCATCCGTTCTATACCGGTGACATTTTCGTCTCCGTACGCCAGAACGTCGTGGAGCGGTTGATTGCGAGCGTCATTCCGCACCACACGAGCTCGTCGACCTGCGATCTGCGTCTGGCGAAGCTCGAGGGCCGCGACGGTTTCGAGATCACCTCCATCGGGCACATCGAGGCATTCATCACGCTACTCGGCGAAAAAATGTCGGCGCTGGTCGAACGCTGCGGGAACGTCCGCGAGCTCGACCGCATCGTGAACGCGAACCGCACGCGCATCGACGGCATCGACTTCCTGTCCGCCGAAGGGCCGATCGTGCTGGCCTGGCTCGCCGGCAATCCGAACTTCGACGCCATGGTGGCGTACGCCGATTCACGCTACGACCGAAGCGATGTCGAAGGCGAGACGCCGATCGTGCAGCTGGCGGATCATCTGCGCCGAAACGTCCCGGTGGCCTAGTC
>CAMLSI010000534.1 GCA_946482585.1 uncultured Lysobacteraceae bacterium | reverse complement strand
GCGGCGGCGCGGCGGGGGCGTTTTGGTTGCATGCGCCAACTATACTCGCGGCCGAATCAATTGCAAGTGGCAACCAACTGCCGCCCGACCGGACGCGATCATGAGCGGCGTCCGAACGCCCTGCCGATCCGTTCGCGCAATCCCGTCCGGCGCGGCACGACGACGACCACGCTCGTGCCTTCGTTCTCGCTCGACCGTATGGTCACTTCGGCACCGATCTTCCGCGCGCGGTCGAGGATGCTGATCAGACCGAATCCGCGTCCTTCGGTCCGCTTGCCGCCGGCTTGCGGGTCGAACCCCTTGCCGTTGTCCTCGACGCCGAGCCTCAGCGCATCGCCGGTGTAGTCGATCCGGTAGTCGATACGCGTCGCGGCGCCGTGTTCGAGCGCGTTCGCGGTGAGCTGCTGAACGATGCGCACGAGATGCTGCAGCCGGTTCGCACCCAGCGCGAACGGCGTTCCCTGCGTCCCGACGCTCGTCTGCGTGCCGCAGCGCTGCGTCGCTTCGCTGCCGATCGAGCGCAGCGCATCGGCGAGACTCGCATCGATCGCCGGATCGGCGGACAGCGCGAAGATCGCCCGGCGCAGATCGCGCAGGCCTTCGCGCGCGAGCGACTTCGACATGTCGATCTGCTGCGCGACGACATCGGGCGGTTTCTCGCCGACCCGCGCGTTCTCGAGCAGCAGGCTGATCGCGGAGAAATGCTGCGACAGACCATCATGGAACTCGGAGGCGAGGCGCATGCGTTCCTCGAGCACGGCGTTGGCGAGCTTGAGGAACTGGATGCGCAGCGCGACGGCGACGCCGATCAGCACGACGATCCCGCTGCCGACGAGCAGCTTGAACGCGAGCGAATCGATGAACTTCTGCGCGACATCCAGATCGAGCGCGGTCGTGGCGCGGCCCCAGTCGCCGTCGCTGGGCCGCGCGCGCAGCTCGAGACGATGCAGCCCGGGCCTGAGGTTCGTGAGCTGGATCGGCGTGCGGCTGTCGTGGGTGATCCAGGCCTCGCCCAGTGTCGACACGCGATACTGCGAAAGCACGTGCGGGCGATCCTGCAGGCTGGGGATCGCATAGGCAATTTCTATACGTTTCGCACCGGGCGGGACGGCAACGACGGAGCCCGCCGCGTCGACCGGCTCGCCGTCGACGAGCAGTCGGTCGATTGCAATCGTCAGCGCCGGTGCCGGCGGGCGACTGTCGACGGGATCGATCGCTACCAGGCCGCGTCCGGTCGAAAACCAAAGCGTTCCGGTGTCCACCGCGCCGCCGTCGACCGTCTGGTAGCGCAGTTCCTCCGATGGCAGACCGTCTTTCTTGCCGAACCAGACGAAGAGCATGGGGTTGTCGCGCGAATACCCGTCGCGCAACAGCATGTCCCGGTCGATGCGATAGAGCCCGCGCCCCGTCGTGCCGAGCCAATAATGGCCAGCGCCGTCGCGCCGGATCACCTCGACGACGGATGACGGAAAGCCGTGCGCCGGATCGCGGATCGCGACCTTGCCGCGGTCGAGCACGGCCAGACCGTCATGCGCGTAGCCGATCAGCAGCCGGCCGTCAGGCTCGCGATACAGCGACATGACCAGCGCCTCGGGCAGTTGCTTCGCCCCGTCGAAATCGACGAAGCGGCCCTTGGAAAACCGCTTCAGCCCGGCGCTGCCGCCGACCCAGAAATCGTCGTCGCCGTCCGGCACGATCGCCAGTGCGATCGTGATGCCGCCGGCGTTGAGTTCCGTCAACGACGTGACAGTCGTGCCGTCGAACGAGTACAGGCCGCGCGTGCTGCCGATCAGTGTGCGGTGCGTCCCCGGTGCGATCGAATACACCTGCCCGGGTTCCGTATCCGCCGGCAGCGCGAAGGTCTCGGCACGCGCGCCGATGCGCAGCAGGCGTCCGAAGCGCCCGGAAACGAGCAGGCGTCCGGCGGCGTCGAAGCGCAGGGCGGACACGGTCTGGCCCGCGAGTTCGGCATAGGCCTCGAAGCGGCCGTGTCCACGGCGTCGCAGGAACAGCCCGGCGTTGGTGCCGACCCAGACCGTTCCGTCCGGGCCCTCGACCACGGTGTAGAGCGTGTCGCCGGCGAGGCCTTCGGCAGCGCCGTAAGCCGCGACACGCGCACGCCGGATGCAATAGACGCCCCGCGATAGCGTCGACAGCCAGACGCCACCTTGCGAATCGACGCTCACGTCGGGGACCTGCATGTCGTTGGGCACCTGGCCGAACGGCGCCAGCTGCTGCGGCGTCTCCGGCAGGATCCGCAGCACGCCCGCGTTCGCCGTGCCCACCCAGATCACGCCGTCGCGATCCTGTGCCAGATCGAATACCGCCGGCGCGGGTCCGCCGCCATAGGCGAGCGGCGGGCCGACGGCTTCGCCGTCGTTCCAGTGCAGCCCTTCAGGCGTCGAGAACAGCCGGCGGCCGTCGGCCAATGTCCAGAATTCGCGCACGGGTTTGCCGCTGGGCGAACGCGCCCAGCGCGACGCCGCGATCGTGCCGGCCGCATCGAGATAGTTCAGCTCGGCCGATCCGCGATCATGGAAATGCACGCCGCCATCCGCATCGGGCGCGATGAACGCGACCCAGCGCGCCGACGTGCCCGGTATCACCTCGCTCGTGAACCCCGTTCCTGTGCGACGTACCTTGAGCAGCCCCTGGTTGGTCCCGCTCCAGATCACGCCATCGACGCCCGCCATGACACTGACGGCGCTGTAGTTGCGCGAAAATGCAGCGGGCGCGATGCGCTCCGCGGACCGGCCGCTCACGTACTGCAGACCGCCGTCGACCGACGCGATCCAGAAATCGCCGTTGCGCTCGTTCAGCAGAGCGAGCGGCGTTCCGCGCGCCAGAGAGCGGATGCGCGTCTCGTCGAGCAGCGTGAAGGACTGTCCGTCGAAACGGAGCATACCGGCGGCCGTCGCCAGCAGCACGAATCCCTCGTCGCTCTCCGAGACCTCATGGACCGCGTCGGTCGGCAGGCCGTTGTCGGTCGTCCAGTGATCGATCACATAGCGCTGCGCGGCAATCGCCGGCACGGCGGCGAGCAGCGGCAGCAGCACACCGACCGCCCGGCATACCCGCGATAGTGTTTCGTACACTCTGCTCCCCTGTCCGCCGGCACCGCACGTGCCGGCGCGATCGACTCCCGTCCGCTGACGTCGTACGGACTTACGATATCAGCCCGAGT
>CAMLSI010000533.1 GCA_946482585.1 uncultured Lysobacteraceae bacterium | reverse complement strand
GGCGGCGGCGGGGCGAGCGCGACCGTGAGCACCGCGCCGCAGCGCGATTCACGCGCGCTGCGCGTCCGCTTCGACGAACGGCCGCTGCAGGGCGCCGCGGTCGCGCAGACGCTGCTGCTCGCGCCGGGCCGCTACCGCCTCAGCGGCACGTTTCTCGCCGAGCGCACCGACCGCGGCGCGGTCGTCGAATGGACCGTCGACTGCGTCGCGCCGCGCGCGCAGCGCGTCGCGACCGCCGCGACCGTCACTGCCGCGCCGCAGCGCTGGAGCGGCTTCGATCTCGAATTTCGCGTGCCCGACGCCGGTTGCGTCGCGCAGCGGCTGCAACTGCAGCCGCGCGCAGCGGGCCTGCGCGGCTCGGGCGAACTCTGGTTCGACGATTTCGCTCTCGTCGCCGCGCCGGCGACGGCGGGTGGCCCATGAACGCGCGGCGGCGGCCCGTGGCACGTGCGGCGTCGATGCCGCGCCTTTGCGTGAATTACTGTATTTTGCGTGTTGTATACCGCGGACCGCGAACGGACCGGCGCTGCGCCGTCGTCCGCGCCGGCGCCGCCACAGACGGGAGAAAGCCATGAATCCTCGTACGGTATTGGCGCTGGCACTTGCCTTGTCCGGCAGCCTCGCGATCGCCGACGGCGAGCACGCCGCCCCGGTCTCGCCGGTCGCGAACATCGCCTCCGTGGACGGCCAGGTACTGCTCGCGCAGGGCGCCGACGTCGCGCCGGCGGCCGCCGGCGCCGCACTCTACCCGGGCGACCGCCTCATGACGCTCGACGATGCGGCCGTGCTGATCGCCTTCGAGGCCGGCTGCCAGCGCCGGCTCGACGGCGATTCGATGCTGACCATCGGCGAGCGCGCCGACTGCGCCGGCGCGCCGCGGCTCGTCGCGTTCCGCCAGGCCATCGGCGAAACCGGCGGCGCGGCCAAGGAAGACGACGACGATGACGAAGGCGCCGTGGTCATCAACGCCGACAATGCGACCGGCACGACGGTGACGCGGCTGACGCCGGGGCAGCGCTGGGCGGTGGCCGCCGCACTGCTGATACCGGCGCTGTACTACTGGGACCGCAACCGCGACGACGATGACGATCGCCCCCCCGTCAGCCGTTGATACGTCGCGCCTGCGATCGGGCCGCTACGACGCCGGCCTCTGCGCCACGCCGTTCGTGCGCGCCTCACCGCTGTCGCGCATCGAACCGGCCTGCTGGCTGCTGCTCGCCGCGGCGGCCGTCTGCGGCGGGCTGTCCGTATTCGGCTGGCGCGACGCGCTGCTTGCCCTGCTCGCGTTGCCGCCGCTGCTGTTCGCGCTGCGGCCCCGGGACGAACGCGCGCCGACGCGGCTGCCGGTCGCACTCGCCGTGGCCGCGAGCCTGCTGCCGCTGGCGTTCCTGATCCCGCTGCCGGCGAGCTGGGTGCTGCAGCTGCCCGGCCGTGCGGAGCTGCTGCAACCGGCCGTCGCCGAACTCGGCGCGGCACGCTGGCTGCCGCTGAGCCTCGCGCCCGACGCGACCTGGCAAGCCTGGCTCAAGACGGTTCCGCCGCTGGCGCTGTTCGTCGCGGCGCTGCGCATGAGCGAGGCCGCGCGCCGGCGGCTGCTGTTCGCGCTGCTGCTGCTCGCGCTGTCGCAGGCGCTCTGGGCGCTGCTGCAGTTGCCCGCGGGCGCGGACGAGCGGCTGTATCTCTACGGCACCGACGGCGCGAGCCGTGGTGCCGGCGCATTCGCGAACCGCAGCCATCTCGCAGGCCTGCTCGCACTGGTGCTGCCGACCGTCGCGATGTTCGCGCTGAACGCCCGAGAGACCCGCGCGGCGTTGCCGCAGCGCATCGCGATCGCCGCCGGCGCGCTGCTGCTCGTGGCGGCGATGCTCGCGACACGTTCGCGCGCGGGCGCCAGCCTGCTCGCGCTCGAACTGGCCGCGCTCGCACTGTGGAGCCTGCGTCGGCAGCGTGCGCGCACCGTCGCTTTCGCCGTTGCAGCCACCGTCGCGGCCGCGCTGCTGATCCTGCCGTCGGCCGGCCCGCAGCTGCTGCAGGGTTTCGCGCTCGATGTCGCCGACGGCCGCGCGGCGCTGCTGCAACGCAGCTTCGTCGCCGCGATGACGTTCTTCCCCCTCGGCAGCGGCCCGGGCAGCTTCGCCGGCGTGTTCGCGACCTTCGACACGACCGCGACGCTGGATACGGTGTTCGTGAATCACGCGCACGACGAACCCGTGCAGCTGCTGTTCGAGCTCGGCATCGCCGGCGTCGCGCTGTTCGCGGTCGCGCTAGTCGCGACCACGACCGTGCTCGCGCGCCATGCGGCCGACGGTCTGCGCTGGGCCTGCGCGCTCGGCGTCGCCGCCGCATTGCTGCACAGCCTCGTCGACTATCCGTTGCGCGTACCGCTGCCGGCACTGGTCTGTGCCGCGCTCGCGGCCTGCGCGCTGTCACCGCGCAGGAGGACGTGAACCATGTCGTTGCGCATCGATGCGACCAATCCCCCGCACGCGGCCGCCCCGCCCGAACGCGAGAACGGCGCGGCGCGCGCCTACTCCATCGACGAGTGCCGCATCGTCGACCTGCCGAAGATCGGCGACCCGCGCGGCAACCTCACGTTCATCGAGGGCGGCGTGCACGTGCCGTTCGCGATCGAGCGCGTGTACTACCTCTACGACGTACCCGGCGGCGCCGAACGCGGCGGGCACGCGCACCGCGCGCTGCATCAGCTCATCGTCGCGATGTCGGGCAGTTTCGACGTCGTGCTCGACGACGGCCGCCGCCGGCGCCAGGTGCACCTGAATCGCTCCTACTTCGGCCTGTTCGTCTGCCCGATGATCTGGCGCGAGCTCACCAATTTCTCGTCGGGCTCGGTCTGCATGGTGCTCGCGTCGAACCGCTACGACGAAGCCGACTACTACCGCGACTACGCGCAATTCCAGGCGGACGCGGGCTGATGGACAGCGAGGTCATTCCCGCCGCCGCCGCGGACGACCGGCGTTCGCGCTCGCGCGACGCCCTGCGTGCGCTGCATCGCGCGCTGCGCCGCGTCGCACGATGGATGCCGAAGCTGCGCTACCTCGTGCGCCGCTGGCAATTCGACGAGGCCGGCCGCCGCGGCGCGATCGAACGCGGCGTTCGCATACTCGGCGACGCGGGCCTGCAGTTCGTCGAGCCCTACTTCTTCAACCAGATGACCACGGTGCACGC
>CAMLSI010000532.1 GCA_946482585.1 uncultured Lysobacteraceae bacterium | reverse complement strand
CCTGCGCTCGCTCTGCGCGCAGGTGCGCGCATTGCCGCGCGACAAGAGCTTCGGGCTCCTCAAGCATTGCCATCGCGATGCCGCCGTGCGCGCCGAACTCGCTGCCTTGCCCGAGCCGCGCATCAACTTCAATTTCCTCGGCCGCTATCGCTCGGGCACGCTGGACGCGCCCGCGCCGGACGCGCGTTTCGTCAGCCTGCCGTTCGATCTCAGCGACGATGCCTACCTCGCCGATGCGGGCGATCGCGAATCGACCGCGCTCGGCGAGAACTACATCCTGTTCGTCTGCTCGGTGCGCGACGATTGCCTCGACGTGACCTGGGCCTACAACACCGAGCAATTGGACCAGGCTTCGATCGAGCGCTTCGACGCGGCGCTCGCGGCGCAGCTGCGCGAGTTCGACATTGCCGCCGCTGCCGCGCAGGTGGCCGCATGAGACTGTTCGGCTACGTGTTCCGCCAGTCGGCCGGCACCGTCGTGCTCGCGGTCGTCACCGGCATCGCGGGCGGTCTCAGCGGCGCGGCGCTGATCTCCGTGATCGGCGCGGCGCTCGGCGGCGGCGATCGCGCGACGCTGGCCTGGGCCTTTGCCGGCCTCTGCGTGCTGACCGTGGTCGCGCGTTCCGCCGCGGCCATCGCGTTGATCCGGCTGACCCAGAACGCGACCTGCCGCATGCGCATCGTGCTCAGCCGCAAACTGCTCGCGACGCGCTACGCGACCCTGCAGCGCATCGGCAAGGCCGAGCTGCAGACCATCCTCAACAACGACATCCTGACGGTCACGCAGGTGTTCCAGCAGATGCCAGTGATTCTCAGCGACATCGTGCTCGTGTTCGCGAGCCTCGCCTACATGGCCTGGCTGTCGCTCGCGCTGTTCGTGCCGTTCCTCGTCGCGCTCGTGCTCGCGCTCGTGCTGTATCTGGCCGCCGAGCGCATTCCGTTGCGCAAGTCGGAAGCCTTGCGCGCGCAGCTCGAGGAAATGACCGCGGGCCTGCGCGATCTGGTCGACGGCAGCCGCGAGCTGCAGCTCAACGCGCGGCGCGGCAGCTACTTCGTCGATCAGGTACTGACGCGGCTGGCCGAGCGGCAGCGCCGGCTCGCCACCGACGCGATGGCCGGATTCTCGCTGGTCGCCAACAGCGGCACGGTCATGTTCTTCGTGGTCATGGGCGTCGTGCTGTTCTCGGCGCCGCGCTGGGGCGACACCGCCGCCGAGGTGCAGACGCGCTTTGCGTTCACGCTGATGTATCTGCTCGGGCCGCTGCACAGCCTGACCATGTCGCTGCAGAGCCTGCGCTACGGCGAGATCTCATTGCGCCGCATCGAGCAGCTGGAAACCGAGCTGCCGCCCGAAACCGAGGCGGCGGCACCGGCGCAGCCGTTCCCGGCGCAGGAACGGCTCGTGCTCGAACTCGACGCGCTGCAATACCGCTATGCGGGCGAGGAGGGCGAGCCGGGCTACGCGATCGGTCCCGTCGACCTGGTCCTGCGGCAGGGCGAGATCACCTTCATCGTCGGCGGCAACGGCAGCGGAAAGACTACGCTGGGACTGCTGCTGCTCGGCCTGTACGAGCCCGGCGGCGGCGGCATCCGGCTCAACGGGGTCGCCGTCGACGCGGCCAACCGCGCCGCCTACCGGCAGCATTTTTCCGCGGTGTTCTCCGACTACCACCTGTTCGAGCAGCTGCTGCAGCAGGACGAGGGAGCGCTGTACGCGCGTGCCAACCAGTACATTTCCCTTTTGGGACTCGGCAACAAAGTGTTCGCCGCGGACGGGCGCTTCTCGACCACACGCCTGTCGAGCGGCCAGCGCAAGCGGCTGGCGCTCGTGGCGAGCTTCATGGACGACCGGCCCATCGTGCTGTTCGACGAGTGGGCCGCCGACCAGGATCCCGAGTTCAAGCGCGTGTTCTATCACGAGCTGCTGCCCGATCTGAAAGCGCGCGGCAAGCTCGTCCTCGTGATCTCGCACGACGATGCCTATTTCGGCTGCGCCGACCGCGTGCTGCATCTGGAGGACGGCAGGCTCAGCGAAATCGCGCCGCACAAGACGCGCGGCGCGGCCTGAACGCGGCTCAGTCCCAGCGCAACCGGCTCGGCGGCCGCGCGGGCGCGTCGCCGCCGCAACCCTGCGCGGCGGCGAAGCCGGCGATGGTCGGTGCAGCGACGATGTCGTGCAGCGACACCGTGCGGCCGATCAGCGCGCTCAACGGTTCGACCAGGCGCATCGCGAGCAGCGAATAGCCGCCGAGATCGAAGAAGTCGTCGTGGATGCCGATGCGATCGAGACCGAGCCGCGCGGCCCAGAGCGCGGCGAGCTCGGTTTCGAGCGCGGTACGCGGCGCGACGTAGCCGCCGTCGCCGCGGCGGCCGTCCGGCCTGGGCAGGGCCTTGCGATCGAGTTTGCCGCTGCTCGTGTAGGGCAGGGCAGTCATCTCGATGACCTGCGCCGGCAGCATCGCATCGGGCAGGAGCCGGCGCAGCTCGCTGCGCCAGTCGGCCGCGCGTCGCGGCGGTGCGCCGGCGGCGGTCTGGACGTAGGCCAGCAGTACGCCGGCATCGGCGTCGAACACGACCGCGGCGGCGGCGACGCCGGACAGCGCCGCGAACGCGGCCTCGACGTCGCCGAGTTCGACGCGCACGCCGCGCAGCTTGACCTGCCGATCCATGCGGCCGAGGAATTCGATCGCACCGTCGTCGTCGAACCGCACGCGATCGCCCGAGCGGAACAGGCGAGCGCCGGGCCGGAACGGATCGGGCAGGAATTTCTCCGCACTGAGCTCCGGCGCGCCGAGATAGCCCGCGGCGATGTTGGCGCCGCCGAGCCAGAGTTCGCCGGCGACGCCGATTGGCACGGGCTCGCGCCGTGCGTCCAGCACGTAGCATTGCGTGTTCGCGATCGGCCGGCCCAGCGGAACGATGGTCTGCGCGGCCGCTGCGGCGTCGACGCAGTGGAACGTCACGTCGCCGGCGACTTCGGACGAGCCATAGAGATTGACGAGCTGCGTCTGCGGCAGCCGCTGCCGTGCCGCCTGCGCGAGCGCGCCCGGCAAGGCCTCGCCGCTGCAGACGACGAGCCGCAGCGCATGCGCATCCGGCGGCGGCGCATGTTCGAGCAGCACCGACAGCAGCGCCGGAACGAGCACGAGCCGCTGTGCCCGCGTCGCGACGAGACGCTGCCACAGGCGGGCCGGATCGGTCGCGTCGGCCGCAT
>CAMLSI010000531.1 GCA_946482585.1 uncultured Lysobacteraceae bacterium | reverse complement strand
TCCAGCCCACCGTGCTGCCGAGATCGGGCGAGTCCGGCACGCCGTCGCGGCCGCTGTCGACGAGGTTCATCCACAGCGCGTCCCTGCCCGACCAGCGCGCGTACGCGCCGGCGAATGCGGCGACGAGCAGGTCGGGCAGCGGCGGCGCGTCGTCGGCAACCGCCGCCTCGAGCAGCGCTGCGAGTGCATGCGAGCTGCGCCAGTCGTTCCAGCTCCACGGATAGCATTTGCCGTCGGGGCGATCGAGCGGAATGCCGAGATCGACGTGGCGCCGCGCGCGCCGCCAGTACGGCAGCTGCGCGAGGCAGGCGTCGCTGTCGGCATAGCGCTGCAGATAGTCGGCGTAGTCGCGATAGCGCGTGACGACCGGGGGCAATGCCGGCGCCGAGCCTTTTTCGAGCTGCTCGCAGATCCGCACGAACTCGCGGCCGAGGATTTCCGAAGACACCGCATCGGTCGCGTAGTGATGCGCACACCAGAGCAGTTGCGCTCGATGGCCGGCACCGCGATCGAGCACGGTCGCCTGGATCAGCGGCCCGCCTTCGACGTTCGCGCCGCCGAGCATCGCCGTGTGCGCCGCGCGCAGCGCCTGTGCCAGCCCCGCGTCGCCGCCGCCGGCCTCGACGACGCGGAACGCGAGCGCACCGTCGTACGGCAGGATCTGCGCCTGCCAGCGTCCCGCCGCATCCTGGCGATAGCTCTGGCGCAGCGCATCGTGCCGCTGCAGCAGCGTGGCGAAGGCTTCGCGCAACACCGCGTGCGAGCAATCGGCGGGCAGCTCGACGCGTGCGAACAGGTTCCAGCAGTTGCGCACGTCGGCGCTCGATACCGCGAGCGCATGCGCGACGTTCGGCAGCAGCGGCAACGGACCGGCATCGTCCGCCGGCGTCGCGGCCGATGTCGCCGCAGCAGCACGCACCAGCGGCGCCAGTGCGCGCACGGTCGGCCGATCGAGCACGTCGCGGATCGCGATCTGCAGCCCGTCCAGTGCCGCGGCCGCGACGAAGCGGGCCGCGAGCATCGAGTCGCCGCCGGCCAGGAAAAAATCGGTATCGATGCCGACCTGCGCCTCGGGCAGGCCCAGCAGGGTCGCCCAGCTGCGCACGAGCCGCGCCTCGAGCGCCGTGCGCGGCGGCGACGCGGCGACATCGACGACCGCCTCGACACGCTCCAGCGCGCGGCGGTCGAGCTTGCCGCTGCTCGTCAGCGGCCAGTGCGCGACGCACACGAACTGCGCCGGGATCAGATGCTCGGGCAGCACCGGCTGCAGCGCGCGGCGCAGCGTCGCGCCGCCCGGGTCGACGTCGCCGCCGTCGGCGCGCTCGACATAGGCGACGAGGCGACGGTGCCCGTTCGCGTCCGTACGCGCGAGCACGACTGCTTTCCGGACGCCGGCGCAACTTTCCAGGCGCGCCTCGATCTCGCCGGGTTCGATGCGGAAGCCGCGCAGCTTGATCTGCGCGTCGTTGCGGCCGCGATACAGGATCGCGCCGTCACTGCGGTATTCGCCGAGATCGCCGGTGCGATACAGCCGCTCGCCGCCGCCACGGAACGGATCGGCGATGAAGCGTCCGGCGGTGAGATCCGGCCGCTGCCAGTAGCCGGCGGCGAGCCCGGCGCCGCCGAGATGAATTTCTCCGACCACGCCGACCGGCGCCGGATGACCGTAGCGATCGAGAATATGGATGCGCGTCCCCGGCAGCGGAAAACCGATCGGCACCTGCGCGGTTTCGCTGCCGTCGCAGCGCCAGACACTCGCACAGACCGACGCCTCGCTGGGACCGTAGGCATTGAACAGCTGCCTGCCGGGCCGGAATCGTGCGGCGAGCGCCGGCGGCAAGGCTTCGCCGGCGACGACGAGCGTACTCACCCCGGCCAGTTGCCCGGGCGTCAGCAGATCGAGCACCGACGGCGGCACGGTCAGGTGCGTCACCGCCTCGCGTGCGAGGGTCTGCGCCAGCGGTTCGCCGGGCAGCAGCGCGTCGGCGTCGGCGAGGCACAGGCTGGCGCCGCTGCCCAGCGCCATGGCGATCTCGAACACGCTCGCGTCGAAACTCGGCGAGGCGAACTGCAGCACGCGGCTGCGCGCATCGAGCGCGAAGATGTCGCGCTGCGCCGCCGCGAGATTCGCGAGCCCGCGGTGCACGTTGACCACGCCTTTGGGCTGGCCGGTGGAGCCGGAGGTGTAGATCACGTAGGCCGGCGCGTCGTCGTCGAGCGGGATGTCGGGGGCGTCGTCGGCGCAGGCCGCGATCGCCGCGACCGTCGCCGCCGCGTCGATGACGACGACGCGCAGCAGCGCGCTCGCAGGCAATTCGGCCTCGTTGTGCGTGTCGGTCAGCAGCAATGACGGCGCGCTGTCGCGCAGCAGGAACGCGAGCCGCTGCTCGGGATAGGCCGGGTCGATCGGCACATAGACTGCGCCGGCCTTGAACACGGCCAGCAGGCTCACGATCAGGTCCATGCCGCGATCGAGGCAGACGGCGAGGCGATCGCCGCGGACGATGCCGTTGCCGCGCAGATAGTGCGCGAGCCGGTTCGCGCGCGCGTCGAGCGCGGCATAGCTGCAGGTCGCGTCGCGGGCGACCAGTGCGGGCGCCTCGGGCGTGTGCCGCGCGTGCTGCGCCACGCAGACGTGCAGCGGTGCGGGAATCCGGACCGGTGTCGCGGGATTCCAGGTATCGAGCAGTTGCCTGCGCTGTGCCGGCGCAATGGCGTCGAGCGCGGCGAAGGGGCGCTGCGGCGCCTGTGTCAGCAGCGCGGCCAGTTGCTCGAGCACGCGCTGCAGGCTGTCGGCGATGCGCGCCGCATCGACGCCGGGCGCGCCCTTGACGATGCAGCCGAACGCATCGCCGGCGTCGTCGACGATGACGGTCAGCGGATAGGTGCTGTGCTCCTCGCTCGCCTGCAGCGTGATGCCATCCCAGGCGCCGTCCGCGCCGGAACTCGCGTCGATGGCGCTGCGACGGTAGTTGAGCACGGCCGCGAACAGCGGCGTCTGCGGGCCGATGCCGCTGCAGCGCCGGGCGAGCGCGAGCGGCGTCTGCTCGTGAGCGAGCAGTTCGCCGAGCTGCCGCTGCAGCGCGATCAGCGCCGCGCCGATCGCCACGTCGCCGCGCGGCGCGCGCAGCGGCAAGGTATTCAGAAACATGCCGACGGCCCGCGCCGCGCCGTCGCGACCATGCGTGCGCCCCGTCAGTACCGTGCCGAACACCACGTCGTCG
>CAMLSI010000530.1 GCA_946482585.1 uncultured Lysobacteraceae bacterium | reverse complement strand
GCGGTCTACACGTATTCAGGCACGCGTTTCGCGCCGCACGCGTGGACGCCTGCCTTGACGCAGCTGCGCGAACGGCTCGATGCGCTCTGCGGGCAGTCGTTCAACAGCGTGCTCTGCAATCTCTACCGCGACGGCCGCGACAGCATGGGCTGGCACAGCGACGACGAGCCCGAGCTCGGGTCCGAACCGGTCATCGCGTCGTTGAGCTTCGGCGCGGTGCGCCGGTTCCGCCTGCGCCACAAGCGCGATCCTGCGCTGCAGCTCGTGCTCGAACTGCCGCCGGGCAGCCTGCTCGTGATGGCCGGTGCGACCCAGCGCAATTACCGCCACGATCTGCCGCGCGCGCTGCGCGTGCGCGAACCGCGCATCAACCTGACGTTCCGCCGGATCGCGCCGCGACGCTGATCAGGCCATCAGCATGCAGGCCACGCCCGAGATCGTCAGCGCCACGCCGAGCAGCTTGCGCCGCGTGAGCGCCTCGCCGAGAAACGCCGCCGCAAGGATCACGATGAAGATCGACGTCGTCTCGTTGAGGATCGCGGCGACCGAAGCGTTCGTGTACTTGTAGCCGCCGAGCCAGAACAGCATCGACAGGTACTGGCCGACGAAGGCGCCGAACAACACGACCGGCCAGCGCACGCGGCTGCGCTCGGTCGTGGCCTGGCGCGGCGCTTCGCGCCGCCACGCGAACAGCAACAGCAGTCCGCCCACGCCGCCGACCATGCGCAATGCGACCATCCAGATCAGCGGCTGCGTTTCGAGCACGCGTTTCACGAGCACGATCGCCAGCGCCATCAGCGCGATGGCACCGATGCCGAGCAACAGGCCGCGGCGCAGTTCGCGGCGTTCGGCCGGCGCGGTCGCGACGCGGGCGCCGACCACGAGCACACCGCTGGTCACGAGCACGAACCCCAGCATCTGCAGCGGCGCGAGCCGTTCGCCGAGGAACAGGAACGACAGCACGATCACGAACGGGCTGTAGAAGTTGCCGAGGATGCCCATGCGCGCCGCGCCGAGACGGTTCAGCGCGGTCAGATACAGCGTGTCGGCGACGGCGATGCCGATCATGCCCGACAGCAGCGTGATCGCGAGATCGGCCGCGCCGAGCTGCGGCGGCGGACCGCCGATCAGGGCGAGGCTCGGCAGCAGGAAGCCGAGGACGATCAGATTTTTCATGAGGTTCAGGCGTGTCGGCGCGATCGTTTCGCCGAGGCGTTTGTAGATAATCACCCCTGCCGACCAGGCCAATGCACTCAAGATCGCGAGCGTTTCGCCCAAGCCCATGCCCCCACGCCCTACCGTACGCCGCAGCCAAGCGGTCGATTATCGCCGAGTCGCCGCATGAACGACCGGTCCGCTTCGCTCAAGGACCGCGTCGGCTTCGTGATCGCGCTCGCGCGGCGTCTGCACGAGTACGGCACGGCCGCGCCGCGTCTCGAGGAGGCGATCGGAAAAGTCAGCGAGCGCCTGGGCCTGGTCTGCGACGTGCTGTCGACGCCGACCTCGATCGTGCTGTCGTTTGCCGAACAGGGACACGAGCTCGACGCCGTGGCCGATATCACACAGGTGATCCGGCTCGCGCCCGGCGAGGTCAATCTGCGCCGGCTCTGCGCGGTCGACGAGATCGCCGACCGCGTCATCGACGGCAGCCTCGACCTGCAGAGCGGCTACCGGCAACTGCTCGAGCTCGGCCGTCCGCCGAGCCGGCGCACTCGCTGGCTGACCGTGCTGAGCTTCGGCGTGGCGTCGGCCAGCGTCGCGACCCTGCTCAAGGCGTCGTGGATGGATCTCGTCGTCGTCGCGCTGCTCGGCTGGCTCATCGGCCTGCTGTCGCTCGGCGCCGAACGCCGGCCGCGGCTGTCGAACAGCTTCGAAGCGGTGTCGGCCCTGCTCGTGACCTTGATCGCGACTCTGTTCAGCGCCTACGTCGCACCGCTGACGCTCAACGCCGTCGTCCTCGCGAGCCTGATCGTGCTGCTGCCCGGCATGACCCTGACCACGGCGGTGCGCGAGCTGTCGAGTCAGCATCTGGTTTCCGGCGTCGCACGCATGGCCGGCGCGACGGCGACTCTGCTCAAGCTCACCTTCGGCGCGGTCGCCGCGACCCAGCTCTGCCGCGTCGTCGGCGTGGTGCCGCCGAATGACGTGCTGCCTTCGGTGCCGCTCTGGGTCGAGTGGCTGGGTCTCGGTGCCGGTGCGTTTTCCTTCGCCGTGCTGTTCCGGAGCGCGCCGCGCGACGGCTTCATCGTCGTCGGCTCGGTCATGTTCGGCTACGCGCTGACGCGGCTCGGCGGCGCGCAGTTCGGGCCGGAGTTCGGCGTGTTCATCGCGGGGCTCGGCGTCGGCGCCGTCAGCAACCTCTACGCGACCTGGTATCAGCGGCCCGGCGCCGTGATCCGCGAGCCCGGCATCATCCTGCTCGTGCCGGGCAGCGTCGGCTTCAAGAGCCTGTCGTTCGTGTTCGAGCGCGACGTGTTCCTCGGCGTCGATACTGCGTTCTCGCTGATCACGATACTCGTGTCGCTGGTCGCCGGCCTGCTGTTCGGCGACCTGCTCGTGCCGCCGCGGCGCAGTCTCTGAGCGCTCTGCGGCTCAGCGGATCAGCAGGTCTTCCTCGACGGCACCGGCCTGCAGCGCCGCGCTGAACCAGCGCGGCTGCTTGCCGCGGCCGGTCCAGGTCTGGTTCGGTGCCAGCGGATTGCGGTATTTCGGCTTGACGGTGCGCTTGCGCGTCGGCAAGTGGCTGAACAGTTCCTCGATCGTGAAGCCTTCCTTGCGCGCGATGTTGACGAGGCGCGCGCGGACTTCGGCGGCATGTTCGCGCTGCATTTCCTGCTGGCGCTGATTTGCCTGGGTGATCAGTTCCGCCAGCTGCTGGGCGGTCAGAGAATCAAGGTCGAGCTCGATGGCCATGGCGATCCTTGTGCCGTTACCGCCGGGACGAACGCCTCCGCCCTCCCCGCGGTCGAGGAGGGGAACACGTAAGCCCGGTGCTGATCCCTGAAACGCGATTTTGTGCCAAAACGGATTAGTAGCGCAAAATATTCGCGCCGCATCCGGTGCTTGCCGCGCGTCCGCCGATCTGTGTCCACCCGCTGCCCTAAACGGCCGGTCCGGGATACTATGGGCGTTGTCGCGGGTAGGGCGGGGTTGGCTTCTTTACGTCTCAGGGGTGAGTAGTGGGTCTGCTGGACGATCTCGAACAGGAAGCGCAGCGGCGCAAGGCAGGCG
>CAMLSI010000529.1 GCA_946482585.1 uncultured Lysobacteraceae bacterium | reverse complement strand
TAGGCGCCCTTGGGATCGTGGATCACGACCACGCCGACGAGACGCGGATTGCTCGCCGGCGCCAGGCCCGCGAACGTCGAGATGTAGCGGCTGTCGTAGCCGCCGGCGACGGCGCGGCGCGAGGTGCCGGTCTTGCCGGCGACGCGATAGTTGCGCACCGCGGCGCGCAGGCCCGTGCCGCGCGGCGTGATGACGGTTTCCAGCATGGTCACGACGGTCTGCGCGAGCGCCGGATCGATGACTGCGCGTTCGGGATTCTGCGCGCCCTTGACGAAGGTCGGCGCGCGCAGGCGACCGCCGTCGGCGAGCACGGCATAGGCCTGCGCCAGCTGCAGCGGCGTCACGTTGAGGCCGTAGCCGTAGGACAGTGTCGCCTTTTCGACGACACCCCAGCCCTTGGCGGGCGGCAGCACGCCGGGCGCCTCGCCCGGAAAACCGCTGCCCGTGCTCTCGCCGAAGCCGACGCGCTTGAACATGTCGTAGAGATGTTCGTTCGAGAGCGACAGCGCGATCTTCGCGGCGCCGACGTTGCTCGAACGCGTGAGCACGCCGGTCACGTCGATGAGGCCCTTGTTGCTGGTGTCGCGGATCACATGACCGGCGAGCGGCATGGTGCCCGGCGTGGTGTCGATCGGCGTGTTCGGCTTCCACTTGCCGCTCTCGAGCGCGGTGGCGATCGTGAACGCTTTCATCGTCGACCCAGGCTCGACTACGTCGGTCAGTGCGCGATTGCGCCGGATCGAGGTATCGCCGTTGTTGACCGCGTTCGGGTTGAACGAGGGCTGGTTCACGGTCGCGAGGATTTCGCCGTTGCGCGCGTCGAGCACGACGATGGAGCCCGAGGCCGCGCCGTGTTCGAGCAGCGCGCGCTTGAGTTCGCGATACGCCAGCGACTGGATGCGTCGGTCGATCGACAGCGTCAGGTCGCGGCCGGGCTGCGGTTCGCGCAGCAGTTCCACGTCCTCGACCACGTGACCGAGGCGGTCGCGGATCACGCGCTTCGCACCGGGCTTGCCGGCCAGCCATTCGTCGAACGCGAGTTCGAGCCCTTCCTGGCCGCGGTCGTCGATGTTGGTGAAGCCGAGCACGTGCGCCATGACTTCGCCGCTCGGGTAGTAGCGACGGAATTCGCGCTGCGCGCTGACCCCCGGAATCTTGCGCTCGAGGATCAGCTTCGCGTCATCGGGGTTCAGATGGCGCTTGAGATAGAGGAATTCCTTGTCGGCGCGCTGGTCGAGCTTCTGACGCAGCACGGCCTCGTCGATGTTCAGCGCCGCGGCGAGCTCGGGAATCCGGCCCGCGTGCTGCAGCAGCTCCTGCGGATTGACCCAGATCGATTCGACCGGCGTCGACACGGCGAGCGGTTCGCCGTTGCGGTCGAGCACGGTACCGCGCGATACCGCGATGGGCACGTCGCGCAGATAGCGCGCGTCGCCCTGCTCCTGATAGAAATCCTTGCGCAGCACCTGCAGATCCACCGCACGCACGACGAGGCCGGTGCCGGCCAGCGTCAGCAGCATGAGCACGGCCGACAGGCGCGCCTTCAGATTGACCGGCCGCGCACGCGTGGCGGCGCGCAGGCCCGCCGCGGTGTTCGCGCGCGGAGCGGCCTCGGCAAATTCGCGCGGGCGGGGCGGCATGTTCATCAGCGGCGCACGATCACCACGTCGGCCGGATCGACCGAATCCATGCCGAGCTGACCGCGCGCAACCTGTTCGATCCGGTTGGGCTCGGCCCAGGTCGACTGCTCCAGCTGCAGCCGGCCGTACTCGAAATTCATTTCGTCGCGCTCCTTGTTGAGCCGCGTCAGTTCGATGAACAGCACGCGGCCCTCATGGCGCTGATAGACCACGCCGATCGCACTCGCGATGTCGGCGAGCAACAGCAGCGCGAACAGGACGAAGCCGACGCGGTTCATGCGCCCCCCGACTGCAGGCGCTCGGCCACGCGCAACACGGCGCTGCGCGCGCGCGGATTGCGTTCGATCTCCTCGGCGCTCGGCAATTGCGCGTTGCCGAGTGCGCGCAGGGTCAGCGGCGCGTGCGGCGGCGGCGGAAGTCCGCGCCGCGTCGGCGGCGGCGGCTGCGACTGGGCACGGATGAACTGCTTGACGATGCGGTCCTCGAGCGAATGGAAGCTGATCACCGACAGGCGCCCGCCAGGACGCAGGCGGCGCACGGCGCCGGCCAGGCCGCGCTCGAGCGCGTCGAGTTCGCCGTTCACGGCGATGCGCAGCGCCTGGAAGGTGCGCGTCGCCGGATGCTTGCCGGGCTCGCGCTTCGGAATCGCGCGCGCGCAGAGCTCGGCGAGTTCGGCGGTCGTGCGGATCGGCCGGCCTTCCTCGCGGCGCTCGACGATCCAGCGCGCGATGCGCCGACTCATGCGCTCCTCGCCGTAGGTGTAGAGCACGTCGGCGATGTCGGTTTCGCGCGCGCGCGCTAGGTAGTCGGCTGCGCTCTCGCCCTGACTGGTGTCCATGCGCATGTCGAGCGGGGCGTCGGCCTGGAAACTGAATCCGCGCTGCGGATCGTCCAGCTGCGGCGACGACACGCCGATATCGAGCAACACACCGTCCAAACCACCCTCCGTCGCGTCCCACTCGGCCAGATCGGCGAAACTGCCGTGACGTACCTGTACACGCGGGTCCTGACCGAATTCGGCGCGCGCCAGGGCAATCGCCTGCGGATCGCGATCCAGCAGCAACAGGCGCCCCCCGGCGCCCAGCCGTTTCAACACTTCGCGCGCATGACCGCCGCGACCGAACGTGCCGTCGAGGTAGACGCCGTCGGCCTTCACGGCCAGCGCGTCCACCGCTTCCGCCAACATGACCGGGACGTGCCTGAGCGTGTCCTGCTTCACCCTGCTCCACCCCGATCCGTAAGTTCCGCTACAACTTCAGGTTCATCATCGCGTCGCTGATCTCGTCCTCGCCGATGGTCTGGCGGATCTTCGCGAGGTGTGCCTGCTCGCTCCACAATTCGAACTTCGTCCCCATGCCCAGCAGCACTGCCTTCTTCTCGATACCGGCCGCCATGCGCTGGCTCGCGGGTACGAGAATCCGTCCGGCGCCGTCGGGCTCGACATGCGCCGCGGCGCCGACGAGCTTCATCTGCAGCGCCCGGTGCACCGCTTTCACGTTGGGGAGTGCGTTGACCTGATCGCGGACCGTCTCCCACTCGTTCAGGGGAAACAGCCACAGACATCCGGTCTCGAAGGGGTTGTAGGTGAACACGAGG
>CAMLSI010000528.1 GCA_946482585.1 uncultured Lysobacteraceae bacterium | reverse complement strand
GCAGATCGCCGCTGCCGTCGGCGCGTCGCAGGTAGCCGCTGAGCCGCTGCGTGCGCGGCAGCGCGAATTGCGGATCCGCGCGCAGGCGCTCGGCGTAGTCGTGGGCCTGGCCCTGCAGGATTCCGGCAACCAGGAGTTCCTCGTAGTCCTCGGCCAGATACAGGGTCGCCGCGGCGAACGCGACGCTGAGCAGGAAACCGAGCGTCGCGCAGGCCAGCGCGACGCGTCGGCGCAGCGGCAGGCGCGCGACCATCAGTCCGCCTCCAGCCGATAGCCGAGCCCGTGCACGCTGCGGATGGGACTCTGCGCGGGCGTCACGCCGATGAGCTTGCGCAGTTCGTAGACATGCGTGTGCAGCGCGGCGCTGTCGCCGCCCTCTTCGCCCCAGACCGCGGCAATGAGCTCCGCGTGCGACACGATCTGCGGCGCGCGGCGCATCAGCAGTTCGAGCAGCGTCGACTGGGTGCGCGTGAGCGCGACCGTGCGCCCGCCGTAGACCGCGCGCCGAGTGCCCGGCTCGTAGCGCAGCGCGCCGACGGCGAGCGCCGCCTCTTTCGCACGGCCGCGGCGGAACACGGCGTTGATGCGCGCCTCGAGTTCGCGCATCGCGAAAGGTTTGACGAGATAGTCGTCGGCTCCCTCGGCAAAGCCGCGCAGCTTGTCCTCGAGCGTGTCGCGCGCGGTCAGCATGAGGACGGGCGTCGCGCGGCCGGCCTCTCGCAGGCGCCGGCACAGCACGAGGCCGTCGAGCAGCGGCAGGCCGAGGTCCAGCACGATCACATCGAAGCGGCCGCGCAGCGCGGCCGCGAGACCGGCTTCGCCGTCGGCGGCATGATCGAGCACATAGCCGCGGCGTTCGAGAAAATCCCAGATGTTGGCGGCGATGTCGTGCTGATCTTCGATCAGCAGCACGCGGCGGGGTTGGCTCATGCGCAGGCGACCGTGCGGAAACCGCGCTAGCTTGCCGCAGTTCCGCGCGTTTAACGCGAACCTGAGAAACGCCTGAGCCGGGATTACACCGCCGGCCGCAGGCTACCCGGATGCGGCCCGACGGCCGCGTTCCCGCCGAGGTGGTCCCGTGCTCCTGTCTTCCGTCTGGCCGCGGCTGCGCCCGCTGGCCTGGTTTGCCGCCGTATTCCTGTCGCTCGCCGCCGGCACGCGTCTCGTACTGCTGATCGTCGCGGGCGCCGGCGTACCCGCGACCGCCGGCAACTGGCTCTACGCGTTCGGCGTGGGTTTCGCCTACGACCTCGTGACCCTGCTGTATTTCGCCTGGCCGCTGCTGCTCTGGCTCTGGCTGATGCCGCGTCGCTGGTACGCAACCGCCGCGGCGCGCCGCGGATTGGCGGCACTGCTGTTCGCGCTCGTGTTCACCTTGCTGTTCGTCGCCGCAGCGGAATACACGTTCTGGGACGAATTCCAGACGCGCTTCAATTTCATCGCGGTCGACTATCTGGTCTATACGAACGAAGTCCTCGGCAACATCCGCGAGTCGTATCCGGTCGGTGCGCTGCTGTTCGCCCTGGTCGCGGCCGGCATCGCCGTGCTGCAGATCGGGCGACGCTGGCGCGCGATCCCCGACACCACCTCGACCTTCCGCGGCCGCAGCGCCTTCGTCGCGCTGTGGCTGATCGCAACGATCGCGGTCTCGCTCGCCGTGCGCAGCGACGAAAAGGAGCGCAGCGCCAACGAATACGTGAACCAGCTCGCCGGCAACGGCATCTACGAATTCTTCGCCGCATTCCGCGCGAGCGAACTGTCGTATCCGAAGTTCTACCGCAACCTGCCGCCCGACCAGGCGTTCGCGCGCCTGCGCACCCTGCTCGCCACGCCCGACGCGCACTTCGTCAGCGACGATCCGTTCGACATCACGCGCGACATCGTCGCGGACAAACCCGAGCGTCATCTCAACGTCGTGCTGATCAGCATCGAGAGCCTGTCCGCGTTCTACTCCGGCGCCTACGGCGGCCGTCCGAGCCTGACGCCGGAACTCGACGCGCTGAGTCGCGACAGCCTGATGTTCACGCGACTGTTCGCCTCGGGCACACGTACCGTACGCGGCCTCGAAGCGCTCGCCCTCTCCGTGCCGCCGACGCCGGGCGAGTCCATCGTCAAGCGGCCGCGCAACGAAAACTTGTTCAGCCTCGCCGACGTGTTCAACGACAAGGGCTATGCCTCGGAATTCCTGTACGGCGGCTACGGCGCGTTCGACAACATGAACCACTTCTTCGGCAGTAACGGCTACGTCGTGCGCGACCGCGCCGACATCGCGCCGGAACGCATCCATCAGGCCAACATCTGGGGCGTCGCCGACGAAGACCTCTATACGCTGTCGCTCGATGAATTCGACCGACTGCACACGCAAGGCAAGCCGTTCTTCGCCCACCTGATGACCACGTCGAACCACCGGCCGTACACGTTCCCCGTCGGCCGCGTCGACGCGCCGCAGGGCAAGCGCGAAAGCGCCGTGCGCTACACCGACTGGGCCATCGGCGATCTGCTGCGCCGCGCGCGCGAGAAACCCTGGTTCGACGACACCGTGTTCGTGATCACGGCCGACCATTGCGCGTCGTCCGGCGGCATCGCGAGCCTGCCGGTGTTCCGCTACCACATCCCGTTGTGGATCTATTCGCCCAAACACGTGGCGCCGGGACGCATCGACCGTCTCATGAGCCAGATCGACATCGGCCCGACCGTGCTCGGCCTGCTCGGCATGAACTACCGCAGCCGCTTCTACGGCGCCGACCTGTTGCGGCTCGAGCCCGGGCGCGAGCGCGCGTTCGTCGGCAACTATCAGCGCCTGGGCTATCTGCGCGGCGATACGCTGATCGAGCTCGCGCCGCGCCGGCGCATCGCGAGCGTGCGCCCGGCCTACGACCGGGACACGCCGCAGCCGGCCCTGCCGCGCGATCCGACGCTGGCCGACGACGCGACGGCGTACTACCAGAGCGCGAGCTACCTGTTCTCGCACGGCCTGCTCGCGGCCGAACGCGCGCGCCGGCCGGCCCCGGCAGCGACGCGGGATGTCGCGGAGCGCTGAATCCCGCGTGTCGCCGTCCGGAATCCGCGCAAGAAGCGGATGGCCGCCGCCGGACGCGCAGCGCACACTGCGCGTCTCGCACCGGATACGCCCTGCGCCATGCCCATCGCCGCCGTCGACACGAATGCCTTCATCCAGGAATCCGCCGACCTCGCCGGATGCATCGGTGCACTCGACTGGACCCGGCATCGCGCCGAGC
>CAMLSI010000527.1 GCA_946482585.1 uncultured Lysobacteraceae bacterium | reverse complement strand
GTCGACGACCAGCGTACCCACGGGCTTGCGGCTGACGAGGATGGTGTCGCCTTCCTTCAGGTGCTGCAGGCGCGAGGTCAGCGGACCGTCCGGCACCTTGATGCTGAAGAACTCGAGATGTTCCTCGTAGTTCGCGCTCGCGACGCTGTAGGCGCGCACGAGCGGCCGGCCGTCGACCATCAGGCCGATCATCACGAACTGGCCGTTCTCGAAGCGCAGGCCGGCATCACGCGTGCAGGTGAAGCTGAACAGGTGATCGTTCCAGTGCCGGACATCCAGCACGTGTTCCGTTTCGAATGCCGCCATTTCAGATGCGCGCCTTCACCGCCTCGACGATGCGCTCGATCGTGAAGCCGAAATGCGCATACAGCTTGTCCGCCGGCGCGGACGCACCGAACGTCGCGATGCCGACCACATCGCCCTCGAAGCCGACGTACTTGCGCCAGAAGTCCGGATGCGCGGCCTCGATCGCGACACGCGCACGGCACCACGACGGCAGCACCGCTTCGCGGTATTCGACCGGCTGGACGTCGAACTGCTCGGTGCACGGCATCGACACCACGCGCACGCGCACGCCCTGCTGTTCCAGCGTGCGCATCGCATCCATGGCGAGGCCGACTTCCGAGCCGGTCGCGATCAGGATGGCCTGGAACTCCGCATCGTTCGGGTCGCTGAGCACGTAGCCGCCGCGCGCGATGTCGGCGACCTGTTCGTTCGTGCGCAACTGGTGCTGCAGGTTCTGGCGCGAGAACACGAGACAGGACGGACCGTTCCTGCGCTCGATCGCCGACTTCCAGCTGACCGCCGATTCGACCGCGTCGCAGGGGCGCCAGACGCGATTGTTCGGGATGTAGCGCAGGCTCGCGAGGTGCTCGATCGGCTGGTGCGTCGGGCCGTCCTCGCCGAGACCGATCGAGTCGTGCGTGTAGACGTGGATCGCGTGCGCCGGGATCAGCGCCGACATGCGCACCGCGTTGCGCGCGTAGTCGGAGAACACGAGGAAGGTCGCATCGTACGGAATGAAGCCGCCGTGCAGCGCCATGCCGTTCGCGATCGCGGTCATGCCGAATTCGCGCACGCCGAAATAGACGTAGTTCGCGGCCGCATCGCCGGAATTGACGTCCTTGGAACCTTTCCACAATGTCAGATTGGAGTGCGCGAGATCGGCCGAACCGCCGATGAGTTCCGGCAGCTTCGGACCGTAGGCGTCGAGCGCCATCTGCGAGGCCTTGCGCGAGGCGACGACCGGACCCTCGGCCTGCAGCTTCGCGATGTACGCATCCGCGTGCGCGGCCCAGTCGGCCGGCAGTTCGCCGTTGACACGGCGCTCGAACTCGGCGGCGAGGTCGGGATGCACATTGCGGTAGCGGTCGAACAGCGCGTTCCAGCGCGTCTCGCGCTCGGCGCCCCTGGCTTCCGCGTTCCAGGCGTCGTAGACGTGGTCCGGAACGACGAACGGCGCGTGGCTCCAGCCGAGCTTCTCGCGCGCGAGCGCGATTTCGTCCTTGCCGAGCGGCGCGCCGTGCGCGCCTTCGGTGTTCTGCTTGTTCGGCGCGCCGTAGCCGATGACCGTCTTGCAGCAGATCAGGGTCGGCTTGTCGGCATCGACACCGGCCGACACGATCGCGGCCTTGATCGCTTCGGGATTGTGCCCGTCGACGTCGCGGATCACCTCCCAGCCGTAGGCTTCGAAGCGCCTGGCCGTGTCGTCGGTGAACCAGCCGCCGACCTTGCCGTCGATCGAGATGTTGTTGTCGTCGTACAGCGCGACGAGCTTGCCGAGCTTGAGCGTGCCGGCCAGCGAGCAGACTTCGTGCGAGATGCCTTCCATCAGGCAGCCGTCGCCGAGGAATACGTAGGTGTAATGGTCGACGACGGGGAAGTCGGCGCGGTTGAAGCGCGCGGCGAGCACTTTCTCGGCGAGCGCCATGCCGACCGCATTGGCGAGCCCCTGGCCGAGCGGACCGGTCGTGGTCTCGACACCCGGCGTTTCGTGGCGTTCCGGATGGCCGGCCGTGCGCGAGTGCAGCTGACGGAAATTCTTGAGCTCGGCGATCGGCAGGTCGTAGCCGGTCAGGTGCAGCAGCGAATACAGCAGCATCGAGCCGTGGCCGTTCGACAGCACGAAGCGGTCGCGGTTGAACCATTGCGGGTTCTTGGGGTTATGGCTCAGGAAATCGTTCCAGAGCACTTCGGCGATATCGGCCATGCCCATGGGCATGCCGGGATGACCGGATTTGGCGGCTTCGACCGCATCCATGGACAGCGCACGGATGGCGTTGGCAAGTTCAAGACGGCTGGACATTGGGCAGACCCGGCGGAAAGAAAACGGCGGCGGCAGCCGGAATCGGGCCCGTGGCGGGCCTGGGCTGCCGCAAAGGGCCGGTATTGTCGCCGAAGCGCCGTGGAATGTCGCCACGGCGGCGCATCGAAAGCGCCGCCGCGACGGCGTCATGCCGCCGGGTGAGGACGACGGGTCGCCTCAGGCCGCGGCTTCGTCGCTGCCGTGGCGCGGCACCGCACGCAGGCGCGGCGGCGAGCGCACCGGCGGTCGCGGCGGCGCGACGCGCGCGAGCAGTTCGGCGATCGCGCTGGCCGGCAACGCCGCGAAAATGCGGGCGAGTGGCCGCGTATCGGCCAGCATCAGCCCGACCACGCGCGGCGTTTCGAGCAGGGTTTCCGCACCGAAGCCCAGCGACATCGCGTGCAGGGCGCTTCCGCGCGGCGCCCACCAGACCGCCCGCGTCGCCTCGTGCTGCAGGCCGAGCTCGATCAGCGGCTTTAGCAAGAGTTTCAGCGGTGCGAAGCCTTTGCGATAGCGCGGCGCGAGCCCGATGCCGTTGATCGCGAGCACGCCGGCGTTGCCGGTGCGCGAGCCTGCGCTGCGCTCGAAGTCGGCCCAGTCGTCGCTGCGCAGATGGCCGAGCGCGTGGACTTGCTGATAGTGCTGCATGGCCTCGGACAGCAGTCCGCAGCGCGCCCAGGCGTAGCCGACCGGACTGCCGTCGGGCGCGCCGAGCAGCGCCATCGCGCAGTTGCCATGGAGTTCGCGCGCGAGGCGCCGCGAGAACGCAGCTGGCGTGTCGGAGCCGAGCAGCGGCGATTCGCGCATGAGCTGCAGGTGGAGTTCGCAGAAATCGTCGATATAGCCGAGCTGATCGAGCGCATGCACGCTGTCGTAGAGCGCGACGCCGTGACTCGCTTCGTGGCTGCGGGCCTTGCGCAGGCGCCAGGCCTGCCAGCGCCAGAACCAGCGGA
>CAMLSI010000526.1 GCA_946482585.1 uncultured Lysobacteraceae bacterium | reverse complement strand
CGCTGATCTCGCCGATCGGCGCGTCAATGCCGACAGCGCCCGCGCCGAAGTGGCGCAACGGATGGTTCTGGCCCGTGCTCGTGGCGAAGCCGCCAATCATGAGGTCGGCATGGGCGGGCGCCGGCGTCAATGCGGCGGCGGAAAACAGGCAGGCGGCGAGGAGCGGGAGTCGCATGGCAGGGGCTTCCGTGAAGGTTGCCCCCTAGTACGGAAAACGCACCCGAAAACCCCCAATCCCGGCTACGGCCCCTGCAGCAGCTCCCGCAACGCCGGCAGGTATTTCTCGATCGATCCGGTGTTGACGATGACGACGCGCTCGCCCGCTCGCAGCAGTCCACGCTGCAGCAGGTGGGGCAGCGCGGCGAAGCAGGCGGCGCCTTCGGTGCCGATCCAGTCCTGGCGCGTGCGCCAGAGGCGCTGCGTGTGGGCGGCGATGTCGGCTTCGCTGACCGCGAGCACAGCGCCGCCGCTGGCACGCACGATCTGGAGGACGCGCGCATGCCCGACGCCGCCGGGCACGTTCAGCCCGGTGGCGAGCGTGTCGCCGCCGCCGACCGGCGTCGTGTCGGCGGCTCTCTGTTCGAACGCGCGCACGAGCGGACACGTCGCCTCGCTCTGGACGCAGTACAGGCGCGGCCGGCGCGCATCGAGCAAGCCGAGCTGCTGCAACTCATCCCAGGCCTTCCACATGCCGAGCACACCGGTGCCTCCGCCGGTGGGATAGATCACCGCGTCGGGCACCGACCAGCGCGTGTCGCCTGCAGCTGGTTCGGCGAGCTCCAGACCCAGCGACTTCTTGCCCTCGATGCGCCAGCCGGGTTCCTGGAAGGTCGCGACGGAAAAATAGCCTTGTGGAAGATAGTGCTGTTTGAGGAACGCGCCTGCCTCGCGGATCGTCGGCCCGGCCAGCTCGAGCACGATGCGCTGCGGATGCTGCAGCGCCGCGGCGGCGACGCTGCCGAGTATCGGCAACGGCGTGCTCGCCGGCATCGCCACCGCGACGCAGAGGTCCGATGCCAGCGCGTAACGCACCAGCGAATCGCCGGCGTTGCCCTGCGTGGGCACGGAAAGCCGGCGCAGGCTGAGCCGCCGCGCCTGCGAGGCGACCATGGCCATGCCGCGATCCTTGAAGCTGCCGGTCGGATTCGCGCCGTAGCCGGCGTGGGCGCGACCTTCGTCCTTGAGCTGCAGGCGCACGCGGCTGCCGCGGACGGACGCGTCGTCGGAATAGTCGAGCAGTGGCGTAGCGCCTTCGCCGAGCGTGACGATGTGCGCGGCGTCGGCCGGATCATCGATATCGAGCGCGAGCAATGCGCCGAAGCGCCACATGTCACGGCGCTGCGGCCGGTACCAGGAGGCGTCGGGTCGTTCGCGCGCGAGTCGCGGCAGGTCCAGGATCATCTCGACCGGACGGCCGTCGACCGGATCGAGATTCATCGCCACGTCGGGTGAATACTCGCGGCCCGACGCGATGCCACGCAGACAATGCACGAACGACATGAGGATTACCCGGCGACAGTGCTGCCGCGCACACTAGCGAGTCCGGCTGCGGCGCGACAAGGTGCGCGATCCTGCCGGTTGTGCATATCGGTATCCGTCGCCGCGCAAAAAAAGAGCGGCGCAACGCCGCTCCCCAAAAAAAACAGACTCACGGCCCCGGCTGGAAACTCGCCTCCATGAGCCCGCGCACGTCGCGTGACAGAGTCGCGAGCGCATCGAGAATGCCGCCGGGCGAGCGCGAATCCGGCGCCTCCAACTGCGCCCTCGATCATGCGCTCGCCGGCGCGAGCACACGCTGCCGGTGTCGACTGCCTCTCGATCAAGCACTCGTCGCGCGGCCCCTCTTTTCGAGCAGCGCTGTGCAGTTGACGCAGGTCCTCATCGGGCGAGCAGCGCGGTCATGCCGGGCTCCATACACCGCCGGAGTGGGCCTGAGCGATCAGGTCGGCGCTTACATCGTCACACGCCGAGACAACGACCGAGGCGGTGCCGTCGCGTAACGCGCTCTGCAGCCGCGGGTTGCGCTGGGTCACCTCGCGGAGCACGCTGGATAGGATGTCGTCGCGTCGTGCCTCGGTGACCTGCGGCGACAGCGCAACCTCTATCGTGACGTCGGTTCCGGCCGGACCGTTGCTCCATCGTGTCCGATATTTCGGGTGCCCGATGGCGTGAGGGTCGGTGACCTGATCCACGTCCATGAACCGCGGAATCCGCTTGATTTCCGGGATCTCGTCGACCGCCTCAAGGATGGATGCCGGTGTAAGCAGCCACTCGTCGGTGCCGCCCTTGGGCACGCCGTAGCGCGCGCGGCCGAGCGGCCTTATGGCGGTCGTTCCCGGACGGCACGAAGCCTCGGAGGTCACCTCGACGAGATCTCCGGTAAGGTATCGGACGAGTGGTTGTGCCTGTTGAAACGGGTAGAGTGCAGTCAAAGCAAGAAGTCCCACACCCTCCCGAATGAGTCTCCCCGTAGACGCGCCGACGACTTCCGGAATTACAAATGGCTCGAAGTGGTACCAACTGCAGACCAGACAACGGCTAGCACCGCCGAACACTTCGCTAACGCCGAACCGGTCGACTACACGAGCCTGCCACGTTGCCTCGAGGCGCCTTCGCCAGTGCTCCGTCAGGTATTGCGAATACGACACTACCAAGCGAAGACCCGTCGGGGGAAACCCGTCCGGAAATTTCGCCATCGTGTCGACGGTAAACGCTCGCAGGCCGCGCTCGAGCCCCATCAAGATCGAGCAACGCTCCTCGACCCGATGGTCTCGATGGCAGCGCAGCAATGTCTTGCGCCCATATTCGAAGCTGCCTGCATCGTAAACACTGACTTTGTGGTAATGGATCGCGCCCGGAATCGGGATGCGGTGCCCGTGATAAGGATTGGTGAACTCGAGCCCGCGTTGATAGTGATCAACGGGGCGGCGCTTAAGCTGTTTCGCGAAGAAGTCGCGGATGAATTTTTGCTCTCGATCGCTTCGGACGGTCACCAGCGGGTTTCCGGTAGTGCCGGTCGTCAGTATGTCGTTGCAGATCACCCCGTTGCGGATCTGTGCGGCATCGCCCGCGGTGCGAATATCTTCCTTGTCGACCAGCGGCAAGTCGGCAAGATCGATTTGATCGAGGTCACCGAGATCGCGATCAGCCCACCGCGCACGATAGAACCCCGTCTCGAGTGCATTGAGCAGGGTAGCCTTGAGGAGAGATTTGTGTAGGCCCCGAAGCGCATCGATCGACTCGCACCGAGCGTCGTCATGCGTCGG
>CAMLSI010000525.1 GCA_946482585.1 uncultured Lysobacteraceae bacterium | reverse complement strand
GACGCGCGCTTCCGACGGATAGCCGCGGCGGCGCTTGCTAGTCGGCTCGAAAGCTCACCGGATGTTCGTTCGTGTTGCGCATGGCACCTCTCCTTCTTCTGGGCGCGAAATGACCGGTTCGCGCATCCGCTGCGAACTTCTCGTTTCGGAGAAGTCGCTCAAACCTCTCCCCTCGGGGAGGGCATGGGTGGGATGGGTTTCGCCGGAATCGCGACAGCCCCGTCACTGCGACGCCGGTTTCGGCGCATCCACCTCGTGTTTCTTGTGCGCCTTCGACATCGCCTCGGCGACGTCGCGCGGCACGTAGTTCTCGTCGTGCTTGGCCAGCACTTCGGTCGCGACGAAGCGATTGCCCTCCATGCGCCCCGTCGCGATGACCGACTGCTTCTCGCGGAACAGGTCGGGCAGTATGCCGGTGTACTCGACCGCCATGTCGGCGTCGCCGTCGGTGACGGTGAAGCCGGTCTTCAGCGAATCGCCGGCGCGCTGGATCGAGCCGGCCTTGACCATGCCGCCGAGGCGGAAGCGCGCGTCGGCAGGCACCTTGCCCGCGATCACTTCGACCGGCGTGAAGAGGTACGTGATGTTCTGCTGCAGCGCGAGCACCGCCAGCGCGGCGGCCACGCCGACCGCGCCCACGATCAGCAACAGCATGACGAGACGTCGTTTGCGGGTCGGGTTCATGCGTTTTCCTCGTTGCGCTTCTGCGCGCGGCGCACGCGGCCGCGCAGTTCGCGCAGCACGCGGCGGCGCTTGAGCAGCGGCGCGGCGGCGTCGATCGCGAGCGTGACGACGAAAATCGCGATCGCGCTCCAGACGTAGGCGCCGTAGCCGCTCATGGATGCCAATTCGTTCATGCGCCTTCCTCGGCCAGCGCGATCTGGCGCGCCCAGTCCTTGCCGGCCTCGAGCTCGAGCAGGTCGATGCGCGCACGCGACAGCAGGCTCGCGGCGAACAGGAACTTGGTCGCGATGGCCATGACCAGCAGCGGCCAGAGCATGCGCGAATCGATCAGCGACGGCCCGAACAGTTTCACCGTGGAGCCCTGGTGCAGCGTGTTCCACCAGTTCACCGAGAAATGCACGATCGGCAGGTTGACGATGCCGATCAGCGCGAGAAACGCGGCGGCGCGCGCGGCCTGGCGCCTGTCCTCGATGGCCTGATAGAGACCGAGCACGCCGAGGTAGAGGAACAGCAGCACGAGCTCCGACGTGAGCCGTGCGTCCCAGGTCCACCAGGTGCCCCACATCGGCTTGCCCCAGATCGATCCGGTCGCGAGGCAGATGAAGGTGAACGCGGCGCCGATCGGCGCCGATGCCATCGCGAGCGTCTCCGACAGCTTGATGCGCCAGACCAGCGCGATGAAGCCGTTGACCGCCATGAATCCGTAGATGAACAGGCTCATCCAGGCGCTGGGCACGTGCACGTAGATGATGCGGAACGCGTCGCTCTGCTGGTAGTCCGACGGCGCCAGCACCAGGCCGCCGTACAGGCCGACGGCGAGACCGATCAGCGCCGCACCCCAGAACCACGGCAGCAGCCGTCCGGCGAACCGGTAGAAGTAGGGCGGCGAACCCAGCTTGTGGAACCAGAGTACGAGTGGATTCATGGATTCGTGCACATGTGATGATCCGGCGTGCGCATCGGCGTCAGCTCAGCGAAATCCGCAGCGCCGCGGCGCAGGCCAGCGGCGCCGCCACCAGCGCCAGCGCGAGTCCCGCGCCGAGCCAGAGCAGCGGCGCCAGCACGGGCAGGCCCTGCTGCGCGGCGTTGCAGGCGCCGGCGGCGAAGATCAGGACCGGCACGTACAGCGGCAAGACGAGGAGCGCCAGGAGCATACCAGAGCGTCGCATGCCGACCGTCAGTCCGACGCAGACCGCGCCGATCAGGCTCAGCAGCGGCGTCGACAGCGCGAGCGAGGCCATGAGCACGGGCAGCACCGGACGCGGCAGATACAGCAGTTCGCCGAGCAGCGGCGCGACGAGCACCAGCGGCAGCGCCGTCGTGAGCCAATGCACGGCGATCTTGCAGGCCAGCAGCAGCGGCAGCGGATGCGGCGACAGCACGAGCTGTTCCAGCGAGCCGTCCTCGAGATCGGAGCGGAACAATGCATCGAGCGACAGCAGGCCCGCGAGCAGCAGCGCGACGAGCACGGTGCCGGCGGCGATGCGGGCCAGGGTCGCGGGTTCGGGGCCGAGCGCGAACGGGAACAGCGCCACGACCATGACCGCGAACAGGACCGGGTTCAGCGCGTCGCCGCGCCGGCGCCAGACCAGGCTGAAATCGCGCGCGAGCAGCGCGCGGCAGGCGGAACCCGTGCTGCCGTAACTCATGCGGCGGCATCCGGTTCGCGCAGGCGGATGCGCCGCGGCGTGCCCGAGGTATACGCATACGCGCCGTGCGAGGTGATCAGCGCCGCGCCGCCGCGCAGCGCGTGCAGTTCCAGCAGGCGGTTGACGAGCGTGATGCCCTCGCGATCGAGGTTCGCGTAGGGCTCGTCGAGCAGCCACAGCGCGGCCGGCACGAGCAGCAGCCGCGCGAGCGCGACGCGTTTCTTCTGGCCGGCGGACAGCTGACGCAGCGGCACGTCCTCGTAGCCTTCGAGGCCGACGCTCTTGAGCGCCTGATGCGGCGTGATGCCGGGGCGTAGCCCGCCGAGGCCGATCGCGAAGCGCAGGTTTTGCAAAGGCGACAATTCCCCTTTGATGCCGAGCAGATGGCCGAGCAGCGCGACCTGATGCGACAGCCGCGCGAGCGTCAGCGGCTCGCCGTTGAGCAGCACCGCGCCCGTGCTCGGCTCGAGCAGTCCCGAAAGCACCTTGAGCAGCGTGGTCTTGCCGCTGCCGTTGTCGCCTTCCATCAGGACGACCTCCCCGGCGGCCAGCCGGAAATTCAGCGGGCCGAAGATGGGTTCGTCGTTGCGCAGGTAGGCGAGACCGCGCGCCTCCAGCAGCGGCGGCGTCTCCGAGGGGATAGGGGAATTCATGCGGGCGCCATCCTAACCGCGCGCGCGCGCGGTTGCCACGGAGCGCGGCGATGCGCCGCAGGCGCGTCAGCGCGCGCGGCCGTCGAGGTAGCCGCGGTACAGGCGCAGGATTTCGGGATCGGGGTTGGTCCATTGCGGGAGCAGGGCTTCAGCCTGCGTCTGTGCCGCTTTCGCATCGGCGGGTTGCCCCAGGACGCGCGCCGACGCGGCGACCAGCGCCCAGGCCAGGGCGCGTGTCCCGGCGCTGCCGGCGCCGACGTCCGCGCCGCCGTCGATGACGCGCCGCGCGAGACGGCCGGC
>CAMLSI010000524.1 GCA_946482585.1 uncultured Lysobacteraceae bacterium | reverse complement strand
AATCGCGGCGAAATCGCCTGCCGCGTGATCCGCACCTGCCGCCGGCTCGGCATCGCGACGGTCGCGGTGTATTCCGAGGCCGACGCGACGGCCCAGCACGTGCGTCTCGCCGACGAGGCCTGGCCGATCGGCGGTTCGCGGCCGGCCGATTCCTACCTGCGCGGCGACGTGATCCTCGAGGCCGCGAAGAAGAGCGGCGCCCAGGCCATCCATCCGGGCTACGGCTTCCTGTCGGAGAACGCGGATTTCGCCGAGGCCGTCGAAGCCGCCGGCCTCGTCTTCATCGGACCCAGCGCCGTGTCGATGCGCAAGATGGGCTCCAAGGCCGGCGCGAAGATCCTGATGCAGGAACACAAGGTGCCGGTCGTGCCGGGCTATACCGGCGAGGACCAGGACCCGGCGCTGCTCGCGCGCGAGGCCGAACGCATCGGCTTTCCGCTGATGATCAAGGCCGCGCACGGCGGCGGCGGCAAGGGCATGCGCATCGTCCGGTCCGGGGACGAATTCGCCGCGAATCTCGAATCCTGCCAGCGCGAGGCAAAGAACGCGTTCGGCCGCGACCGCGTGCTGCTCGAACGCTATGTCGAAAAACCGCGCCACATCGAATTCCAGGTGTTCGGCGACCGGCACGGCAACATCGTCCATCTCAACGAACGCGAGTGCTCGGCGCAGCGCCGCTACCAGAAAGTGCTCGAGGAAGCGCCCTCGCCGTTCGTGACGCCGGAACTGCGCGCGCGCATGGGCGACGCCGCGGTCGCCGCGGCGCGCGCGATCGACTATGCCAACGCGGGCACGGTCGAGTTCATCGTGGGACAAGGCGGCGATTTCTACTTCATGGAAATCAATACCCGCCTGCAGGTGGAACATCCGGTCACCGAACTGACCTTGAATCTCGATCTCGTCGAGCTGCAACTGCGCGTCGCCGCGGGCGAGGCGCTGCCCGCCTCGATCGTGCGCAACAAGTCGGTGCCGGCCGACGGCCACGCGATCGAACTGCGCCTCTACGCCGAAGATCCCGCGCAGAACTTCCTGCCGGGCTCGGGCCGTCTCACGACCCTGCGCCTGCCGGAGCCCTCGCGTCACGTGCGCATCGACGGCGGCGTGGTCGAAGGCGACACCGTGTCGATCTTCTACGACCCGATGATCGCCAAGCTCATCGTCTGGGACCGCAACCGCGACGAAGCATTGCAGCGCATGCGCGAAGCGCTCGCGGCGACGGAAATCGTCGGACCGAAATCCAACGTCGAGTTCCTCGAGCGCCTCGTGCGTCATCCGGCCGTGACCGGCGCGACGATCGACACGGGCTACCTCGACCGGCATCTCGAGGAGTTCCTGCCGCAGGCCGGCGAACCGGTGCCGGCCGAACTGCTCGCCGCCGCCGCGACCGCGGTGCTGCTCGATCAGGAAACCGCGGCGCCGCAGCTCGCCGCGACCGGCAACGACCCCCACTCGCCCTGGGCGCGCGCCGACGGCTGGCGTCTCGGCCATCCGGGCAAGCGTGTCGTCGCGCTCGTGCAGGCGGGCGAACGCGTCGAGATCGCCGCGCACGGCAGCGCCGGCGCCTACGCGCTCGACTGGAACGGCAGGCACGTCGCCGTGCGCAACGCCGCGCTCGCCGACGGCCGCTTCAGCGCCGAGATCGACGGCGTCGTGCGCCGCCTGCAGGCCAGCGTCGACGCATCCCACGTGCTGCTGCACGACGGCCGCACGCGCCGTTCGTTCGAGCGCGCCCCGGCGTTTGCGTATAGCGTGAGCCGCAGCGGCGGCGGCGATCGCGTCGTCGCGCCGATGCCGGGCCGCGTCGTGCTGACCAAGGTCGCCGCCGGTGACACCGTCGCCGAAGGCCAGGAACTCGCGATCATGGAAGCGATGAAGATGGAAATCACCCTGCGCGCGCCGCGCGCGGGCACGATCGCCGCAGTACAGGCGCAGGCCGGCGAATTCGTCGAAGCCGATGCGGTGCTGATCAAGCTGGAGCCCGTGCAATGAAGACGAAACGCGTCGAGCATCCGCAATCCGGCCGCCGCGCGGCGAGCGCGACGTGGCGATTCGCCGCATACGCCGCAGCGTGCGTGCTGCTGCTCACGGGCTGCGTCGAAACGCGCTTCGAGTCGCCGCTCGGCGACAACATCGAGAGCTGCGACGTCAGCTGGAAAGGACTCTGGATGGTCGAGGACAAGAGCTCGCGCGAGCTCGACGACGGCGCGATCTATGTCGACGACGAATGCCGCTTCCACATGCTCGACCAGACCGAACCCGGCACGCCGCTGAAACCGATCCACGTGCCGCTGAATTTCGTGCACGACGGCGGCAACGACTATCTCGTCGTGTCCGACGCGCAGCTCAAGGGGCTCGTCGAGCTCGATCCGCCGCATGCGATCGAGCCGACGCCGGAGAAGTCGTTCTTCTTCGCGCGCTACCGTGTACGCGGCGACCGCCTCGACATCTACGACGTCGACAGCGAACGCACCGCCAAGCTGATTCTCGACGCCAAGTTCGAAGGCACCATCGACAAGACCGCGACCGAACTCCACGTCTACGTGCGCGGCAACCGCCGCCAGATGCTGGAAATCGTCCGGAAGCACGCCATATTCGCCGACAAGCCCATGAGCCTGAAGCGCAGCGATCTGTCCGTCGAGGCCTACGAGAAGGCGCTGCTCGCGCGTCAGCGCAAGGAAACGAAATGAGTCCGCCGAACCAGGTGCGTATCGTCGAGGTCGGTCCGCGCGACGGCCTGCAGAACGAGAAGGCCATCGTCCCGACCGCGACGAAGATCGAACTCATCGACCGGCTGAGCGCGACGGGCCTGCGCAGCATCGAGGCGACGAGCTTCGTGAGCCCGAAGTGGATACCGCAGCTCGCCGACGCGGCCGAGGTTTTCGGCGGCATCGCGCGGCGGGCCGGCGTGCGCTATCCGGTGCTGGTGCCGAACCTGCAGGGCTACGAACGCGCGCGCGCCGTCGGCGCCGACGAAGTCGCCGTGTTCGCCGCGGCTTCCGAAGCGTTCAGCCGGAAAAACATCAACGCGAGCATCGACGAATCCCTCGCGCGCTTCGAGCCCGTGCTCGAGCGCGCCAGAGCCGACGGCGTACGCGTGCGCGGCTACGTGTCGACCGTACTCGGCTGCCCGTACCAGGGCGACGTCCCGCTGGCCGACGTCGTGCGCGTCGCCGCCGGGCTGCACCGCGCCGGCTGCTACGAGATCTCGCTCGGCGACACCATCGGCATAGGCACGCCGCGCAAGGCCGCGGCGATGCTCGCCGCGGTCGCGGCCGACGTACCGATGGACGCGCTC
>CAMLSI010000523.1 GCA_946482585.1 uncultured Lysobacteraceae bacterium | reverse complement strand
GGCATCATCAGCGTGGTTGACGGTGCGCACGCGGTTGCCTCGACCGCGCTGGATCTCGCTGCGATTCCCTGCGATTTCTACGTGGGCAGCTGCCACAAATGGCTGCTCGCGCCGAGCGGCGCCAGCTTCCTCTATGCCGGCCGCGAAGGCGAGGATCGCCTGCAACCGACGACGATCAGCTGGGGGTACCCGGGCATGCAGGCCGCGGTGGATCCGGACGCGCGCGATCCCTTCGGCAGCACGCCGCGCCTGCGCCGGCTCGAATGCGAGGGAACCCGCGACCTCTGCCCCTGGCTCGCGGTCCCCGATGCGATCGGTTTTCACCGCTCGTTCGGGTCGGGCGCTGCACTCGCGCGGATGCGTGACCTCGCAGGGCATGTCCGTGCGAGCTTTGCCGGTCTCGACGATTTCGCACCGGTAACGCCGGCGGATGCCGCCCTCAGCGGCGCACTGATCGCCTTCGATCTGCCGCCGGCTTTGCGCCGCATTGATCTGGCGCGGCTGCTCCGCGACCGGTTCCGCATCGAAGTCGCTGTCGTCGACCACCTCGGCCAGCCGCGGCTGCGGCTATCGCCGCACGTCTACAACACCGCGGCCGACATCGATGCTGTGGTCGAGGCGTTGTCCGTGCTGCTTGCCGACGCCGCGGCCGGGAGCATCGTCGCGTGAACACGCTTCCCGGCGCCGGGCCTGCACCTCTTGCGCCCTCTTCCCTTTCCGGTGTGCGCGATCGCGGCGCGCGAACGCTATTTCAAGGACGTCCCAGCATGTCGTCAGTCACTGCTTGCCTCTACTACAGCGCCCCCCTGGTGGAGAACGGCCGGGAAGACGACTGGACGATCGACGCGGTCACTTCGCCGCCCGAAATCACCATGAATTTCCGCCGGCTCGCGATCGAGACCCGGATCGCCGACCTCCGCGTCGTGGACGACTTCCATCCGAGGCTCGACAAAGCCGGATTCGAAAAGTGCACGGCGCCCTCGCGGGTCGATCCCGCGGCGCTGCTGGAGCGATCGCCCGCGGCGCTGGAAACCTACCAGCGCGAAACCGAGGAACTGCTGCGGTCGATGACCGGCGCCGGTGCGGTCGTGTTCTTCGATGCCACCTTCAGGCGCGAGGACGGTGGCGCATCCCGCAGCGGCGATTACCAGTCCGCACATCAGCGCGTGCATGTCGACCAGAATCCGCGGAGCGCACGCGCCCGGGCGATCCTCCACGGCGGTGCGGATGCGCAGCAGTACCGCCGGTTTCAGATCGTCAACATCTGGCGCCCTCTGCTCGCACCCGTGCGCAATTACGCGCTCGCCTTCTGCGATTGCGAATCGATCGATCCCGCCGCAGAGCTCGTGGTCACGCGCCTGAATTTTCCCGCTTGGCTGAAGGATCGCGAGAACTATTCGCTGAAATTCAGCCCGTCCCATCGCTGGTATTTCTGGAACGGGCTTGCCCCCGACGAAGCCGTGATCTTCAAGTGCTACGACAGCGCGTCGCGGTCACTGGCGCTGGCGAACGGAAGCGACGAAGACAGCGGCCTGCTGGACGTCTCCGGCGTCTGCCCCCACACGGCCTTCTTCGACGAGAACGGACCGCAGGAGGGATGCCTGCGGACGTCGGTGGAGCTACGCGCCCTGCTCTTTTACGCCTGAGCGGCGGAAGACGCCGCGCTGGAGCTGGGGACAGGTATTGGCGTACAGCATGTCCATCTCGAGCACGCCGTCGAACGACGCGAGGTACTCGGCGAGCAGCTTCGGGCTGTAGCGATCCCAGAACTGGATCATGTCCTCGATGATGAAGTAATCGCCCGGTTTGAGCAGGCGGGCCGTCGCCCAGGACATGACGTTGAAGGTGTTCCAGTGCGCGTCGTCGATCAGCAGCACCGGCTGGTCCGCATGCGCCAGCAGGGGTTCCAAGGTCGAGAGATCGTTGCAATCACCTTCGATGAGCGTGATGTTTTCCATCTCTGAGGCAGGAATGCGATTGCGCGTGAGGTTCTTGTCGAAGCCGATCACTTTGCAGTCGATGCCCATCAGCTTGGTCAGGTCGCGGAACCACACCAATGACGCCCCGCTGTAGATGCCCAATTCGATGATTGTGCGAGGGCGCAATTCACACAACAGATTGTGATACGCCGACTGCGTCTCGGGATCCTTCAGCAGACGCAGCCCCTTCCATTGGCAATTGAGGAAGTCGTTGAAACCGAGGTCGCGGGGCGCTTCCGCCCACCGGCTCAGCGGCCACGCGCGAGGTCTGTCGACGAGCTGCGGAAGCCTGTAGACGGGATCCTCGCCAAGGCCGCGAAATGCGTTCAGATCCAGAAAGTCCTTGCGGAAATGTTCGTCCATGGCTCGGTCTCTTGTAGGTCGCGGGATCATACAATATTTCATTGCGCGCAAATTACAGTATGGCGGCGTCCGCGACGGTCGCACACCGTTTTCGTGCACTGCGTTCGTACAGTAGTATCGAGCCGCGACAGCGCGAGCGGCGGCGATCGACCCCGTCCTGTCCGCTGACAGCCGTGGTGTGCGAAACGGCTTCGGTCGCTGCACATGCTGGAACTTCCGCACCGCGTCCAGTCGATCCCGGCGCGCGCGACGCCGCCGCGTTGCAATGTGCGCAAAAATATACGTCGAGCCTGGAATGGATTGCCCGCGATGAAAATGCTTTTGCCCTTCTGCCTGCTGTTCGTCGCCGCCTTTGCGTCCGCGAAGGACTCGCCCGAGCAGACCAAGGCCGCGGAGATCGAACTCCGGAACACCGTCGACGGGTTCATGCGCCAGTACGACGTGCCCGGCGTCGCGATCGCGGTGACGGTCAAGGGCACCGATCGTTACTACACGTTCGGCGTCGGTTCGCGGACGACCGGGGCGAAGGTGACCCCGGATACGTTGTTCGAAGTGGGTTCGATCAGCAAGACGTTCACGGCGACGCTCGCCGCGTACGCTCAGGTCAACGGGCAGTTGTCCCTGACGGACACGCCCGGCCGCTATCTGCCCGAACTCAGGGGCCACGACCTCGACAAGGCGACATTGATCAACCTCGGCACTCACACAGCCGGCGGTTTTCCGTTGCAGGTGCCGGCCGCGGTCGGCAACGAGCGCCAGCTGATGACGTACCTGCAGGAATGGAAACCGCAGTACCCCATCGGCACCCAGCGCACCTACGCCAATCCCAACATCGGTGTGCTCGGCATGGCGACGGCGAGCGCCATGCGCATGCCGTTTCGCAAGGCGATGGAAGACGTGCTGCTGCGCAAGCTGGGGCTGTCGCATACCTTCCTCGTCGTTCCGCCGGCGAAAATGCC
>CAMLSI010000522.1 GCA_946482585.1 uncultured Lysobacteraceae bacterium | reverse complement strand
TTCTTCGGTGCCGATTTCGATCAGCAGCGGCAGCTCAGCCATGCGCCTTCTCCTGGCGATTCTTCAGTCCTGGAAAGCCGAGCCTCTCGCGCTGGGCGTAATACGCCTCGGCGACGGCGCGCGCGAGCGTGCGTACGCGAAGGATGTAGCGCTGACGTTCGGTCACGCTGATCGCGCGGCGTGCGTCGAGCAGATTGAAACTGTGCGAGGCCTTGCAGACCTGCTCGTAGGCCGGCAACGGCAGGCTCGCGTCGATGAGCTTCTTCGCTTCGCCTTCGCAGACGTCGAACCAGTGCAGCAGCTCGGCGACATTGGCGTGCTCGAAGTTGTAGGCCGACTGCTCGACTTCGTTCTGGTGGAACACGTCGCCGTAGGTCACGACGCCGTGCGGCGCCACGGTCCAGATCAGGTCGTAGACGTTGTCGACGTTCTGCAGGTACATGGCCAGGCGCTCGAGGCCATACGTGATCTCGCCGGTCACGGGGCGGCATTCGAGGCCGCCGGCCTGCTGGAAATACGTGAACTGCGTGACTTCCATGCCGTTGAGCCAGACTTCCCAGCCGAGACCCCAGGCGCCCAGGGTCGGCGATTCCCAGTTGTCCTCGACGAAACGCAGGTCGTGCGTCAGCGGATCCAGGCCGAGCGCGCGCAGCGAGCCGATGTACAAGTCCAGAATGTCGTCCGGGTTCGGCTTGAGCACGACCTGATACTGGTAATAGTGCTGCAGGCGATTCGGGTTTTCGCCGTAGCGGCCGTCAGTGGGCCGGCGCGACGGCTGTACGTAGGCCGCTGCCCAGGGTTCGGGGCCGAGCGCGCGCAGGAATGTCGCGGGGTGGAACGTGCCGGCGCCGACCTCGGTGTCGAACGGCTGGATCAGTACGCAGCCCTGTTCCGCCCAATAGCGGTTGAGGGTCTGGATCACGTCCTGGAACGTGGGCGAAGGCGTGGACATGGAGTGGCTCACGAAAGGCCGGCGGTAAAGCGCGCTAGTATAGCCAGCGCTCTGCCGTACTACAGGAATCGTCATGGCCACACAGCCCCAGCGTCCCGTCGCGGTCATTGTTCCAACCCCCACGGCTGCGTCGGCTCCGGCCCGGCTGGGTTTGCATGGACGGCTCGAACTCGACGAAACGTTGATGGTGCTGGTCCAGGACGGCGTGCTCTCGGCCGACGACGCGCGCCGCGTCCGCGCCGATTCGCGCAGCAGCAAGGACAAACTCGCGCTACATCCGCTGGTGCTGGTCGCGAACGCGAAAGCCGGCGACCAGCGCAACCCGGGCAAGCCGCTCAGCCTCGAAACGCTGACGCAATGGCTCGCCGACAAGGCCGCGCTGCCTTATCTGCGTATCGATCCCATGAAGATCGACGTCGCGAGCGTGACCCAGGTCATTTCCCATCAGTACGCCGTGCGATATCGCATCCTGCCGGTCGCCGTCGCGTCGGACAAAGTCACGATCGCATCGGCCGAACCGTTCGATACGCGCTGGGTGCACGATCTCAGCCACATCCTGCGTCGCGAGATCGAACGCGTCGTATCGAGTCCGCTCGACGTCAATCGGTATCTGACCGAGTTCTTCGGCGTGCAGCGTTCGATCCAGCGCGCGAAGGACGCCAAGGGCGACAGCGGATACGATCCCTCGAAGCTGCTGAATTTCGAGCAGCTGCTGGAGCTCGGCAAGTCGGGCGACATCGGCGCCGACGATCGTCACGTCGTTCACATCGTCGACTGGATGCTGCAGTACGCGTTCGATCAGCGCGCATCGGACATCCATCTCGAGCCTCGCCGCGAAGCCGGCAACATCCGTTTCCGCATCGACGGAAACATGATCAAGGTGTTCGAATTCCCGCCGCCGGTCATGACTGCCGTGACGGCGCGCATCAAGATCCTCGGCCGCATGGACCTCGCGGAAAAGCGCCGGCCGCAGGACGGTCGCATCAAGACGCGATCGCCGGGCGGCCGCGAGGTCGAACTGCGTCTGTCGACGATGCCGACGGCGTTCGGCGAGAAGATCGTCATGCGCATCTTCGATCCGGATATCGTCGTCAAGGAATTCCGCCAGATCGGTTTCTCGATGGACGAGGAGAACCTCTGGCGCTCGATGGTCGAGCGGCCTCACGGCATCGTGCTCGTGACCGGTCCGACAGGTTCGGGCAAGACCACGACGCTGTACTCGACGCTAAAGCATCTGGCCACGCCGGATCTGAACGTCTGCACGGTCGAAGACCCGATCGAAATGGTCAGTCCCGAATTCAACCAGATGCAGGTCCAGCCGGCGATCGACCTCGATTTCGCGGCGGGCGTGCGCACGTTGCTGCGTCAGGACCCGGACATCATCATGGTCGGCGAAATCCGCGACCTCGAGACCGCGCAGATGGCCGTGCAGGCTTCGCTGACGGGCCATCTCGTGCTGTCGACCCTGCACACGAACGATGCGCCGACCGCGGTCACGCGCCTGCTCGATCTCGGCGTGCCGCACTACCTGATCCAGTCGACCCTGACCGGCGTGGTCGCGCAGCGCCTCGTGCGCACGCTGTGTCCGCATTGCAAGACGCCGCTGGCGGTCGACCCGCGCGCCTGGGACGCGCTGACGCATCGCTGGAATCTGGCTCTGCCCGAGCGCACCCAGGGACCGGTCGGTTGTCTCGAATGCCGCAATACCGGATTCCTCGGCCGCACCGGCATCTACGAAATGATGCGCATCACGCCGAGGCTGCGTCAGCTGATTCAGGCCGACACCGATCTCGTCAAGTTCAGCGAAGCGGCACTCACCGACGGCATGCGGCCGTTGCGCATCTCGGCGGCCGCTCAGGTCGCGCGCGGCGTGACGACGGTGGCCGAAGTGATGACGGTGCTGCCGCCGGTCGATTGACGGTGTCGCGCGTACTCGTCCTGCAGACCGGCACGACCTTGCCGGCGCTCGCGGCGCGCCGCGGCGATTTCGCCGACTGGTTCGTGCGCAGTGCCGCGCTGTCGCGGCACGACGTCGAGGTCGTGCGCGCCGATCGCGACGAGACGCTGCCGTCGGCAGGCCGCTTCGCGGCCGTACTCGTCACCGGTTCCGCGAGCATGGTGACCGAGCGTGCCGACTGGAGCGAGCGCAGCGCCGCGTGGCTCGCGGCGATCGTGCGGGACGGCGTCGCCCCCGTGCTCGGCATCTGCTACGGCCATCAGCTGATCGCGCACGGACTCGGCGGTCGCGTCGACTGGAATCCGCTCGGTCGCCAGATCGGTACCAAGACGCTCGCGGTCGCGTCGCGCGCCGTCGATGACCCGCTCTTCGCGCGGGCCGGTGCCGAATTCCGCG
>CAMLSI010000521.1 GCA_946482585.1 uncultured Lysobacteraceae bacterium | reverse complement strand
TTGCGCGTCGAAGAACGCGGCCGCGGTCTCGTTCGCGTCGAGTTCGGCGCGTTGTGCCGGCGGCAGCACCTCGATGCGCCGTTCGTAGCTGTAGACCGCCGTGCGATCGACGCGGCGAGCCGCGAAGGCGGCGCGTCCCGCGGGTTCGATGCGGCCCTCGGCATCGAGTTCGGCGTAGCGCCGCAGGTTGACCGTGCTCCAGATGCCGCTGTCGCGCCGCGGCGTGAAGCGGATGCGGTAGCGCGCCTCGTCGACACGCTGGCGCACGCCGTCGATCCAGCCGTAGCACAGGGCCTCGTCGACCGATTGCGGCCAGGTCATGCTCGGTTCGCCGCTGCCGACCTTGTGATAGCCGACCCAGAGTTCGGCCGCCTTGGCATGATGGGTCTTGAGCCAGCGCCGGAACTCGGCCGGCGTGCGGAAATAGCGGGCGTCCATGGCGGATCTCGCGCGGAGTCGCGCCGATCATACGGCGCGTTCGCCCGAATCGCGCCGCTTCGTGCCCGCATTCGTCCGTGTCGCGGCCGCGTCGTGTCCGCAATGACCCCGCAAGGTCGGACTCCCCACTCGCGGAGTTCCGACATGAGCTTTCTGAAACCGGCCGCGCGGCCCTGGCAGGCGACGGATTTTCCGTACTCGCGCGTCGTGCCGGAACGCTACGACACCGATCTGGCTTTCATCCTGCGCACGACCGCGCTCGTGGAATCGCGCGCCGACCAGTACGGCGACTATCTGCGTGCGGTGTTCGCGACGCGCGGCGCGGCGTGGCGCGCCGCGATCGACGCCTGGAACCGCGAGGAGCGCGAACACGGCCGCGCGCTGCGGCGTCTCTGCGAAGCGAACGGCGCGTTCGCGTTCGAGCGCGCGATGACGGCCTATCTCGCCGGCGTCGACTACCACGTCTGCGACGGCGAGTCGGTGCGCGGCTCGGTCGCGGGCGAGCTCGTCGCGCGGTGCATAGTCGAAGCGCTCGCGAGCACGTTCTACCGCGTGCTTCGCGACACCTGCGGCGACGACACCGGCCGCACCGTGTTGCATACGCTCGCGCTCGACGAGGCGCGGCACTACGGCATGTTCCGCGCGCTGCTCGACGCGGAGCAGCAGCGGGCGCCATTGGCGCCCTGGCGGCGCCTGCGCGTCGGCATCGGCCGCATGCTCGAGCTCGGCGACGATCAGATCCTGTTCGCCGCGTGGCTCGCCGACGACGCCTCCGCGCCGCGGTACCGGCGCCGCGCGACCGCGACGCGCTACGACGCGGCGCTGTACCGCCGCTATCGATACGAACATCTGCTGTTCGCGGCGAGGCTGATCTGTCCCGTGCTGTTCGCGTGCCGCAGCGCGTGGCTGTGCCGCGGGTTCGCGACGGCGCTGTGGCTGGGCGTGCGCTGGCGCGCGGCGACGAGCCGGCTGCGGCTCGCCCTCACATCGCCGCCGTCGCGTGCCGCACGGGCACCGCAATGCTGAGTGCGGCGACGCGCTTCAGCGCGCGGCCGCCGACGTCGCCGCGAGCTCGCCGATGTGCTGCGCGAGCGCGGTGTTGCCCTGCTGCAGCGCGAGTTTCTGCGGCGTCTGACCGGCGGCATCCGCCGCAGCGAGATCGGCGCCGCGCGCGGCCAGTCCGTCGATGATGCGCTGCTTGCCGAACAGCGCGGCGAACATGGCGGCGGTCTGGCCCGCGCGGTTGCGCGTGTCGACGGCCGTGCGCTTATCGTCGAGCAGGCGCAGCACGACGGTTTCCTCGCCCTTGAAGATCGCGCCCATGAGCGCGGTATTGCCGCGGCGGTCGCCCAGGTTCGGATCCGCGCCCGCGCGCAGCAGCGCGTCGACGGTATCGAGGCGGCCGTTGTAGGCGGCGAGAATCAGCGCGCTGTAGCCGGAGGCGTCGACCGCGTCGATCGGCGTGCCGGCCTTGATCAGATCCGCGACGAGATCGGTGCGTCCCGCGCGCGCGGCATCGAACAGATAGGTCTGCGTTTGTTGCTGCGTGAGCGCGGGCTCGGCGGCGAATGCGGCGTGGCCGAGCGCGAGCAGTGCAAGTGCGATGACGGTACGCATGATTTTCTCGCAATTGAGCGAAGCGGGTGATGGTGCGGATGTCGTGGGCAAGAGCGGTAAAGCCCTTTCCTTGAAGAGGGCGGGTTCGTACCTGGCGCTGTTTCAGAACGAGCAGAACAAGAATGCCCGACGTCGCCGCTCCGTCTTGGGAGAGCGGCACTGCGGCGACGTCGGGCATACGCCGGTCAGTCGACCAGCGATTCGGCGGCCCGGCGCACCTGCGCAATGTCGCCCTTGAGCGCCTGCGTCAGACGCGTGCCGTAGTCGGCGTCGGCCTTGTAGAAGTGCGACAGCATGATCAGGCGCGTGTCCGCGTTCTGCACCTGGCCGAGATCGCCCGCGAGGTTGGCGATGAGGTTCTTCTTCGCGGTCGCATCGAGCGCGCGATAGAACTCGCCGGCCTGGCGGAAATTCAGCGTGCGCTGGATGCGCTGCTGCTGCGTCGTGCCGGAAAGCGGCAGCGTGCTGTACTTCGCGCCAGCCGTTTCGTTCATCGCGTAGCGCCGGCTCGGCTGGTAGTTGACGTCGGTGACCGTATTGCCGAAGTTCGCGGCGCCGTCCTGGTTGCCGTTGAGCACGGCCACCTGCGGCCGATTGACCGGCAACTGCAGGCCGTTCGTGCCGACGCGGTAGAGCTGCGTGTCGGCATAGGAAAAGACGCGGCCCTGCAGCAGGCGGTCTTCCGACGGCTCGATGCCCGGCACGAGGTTCGCCGGTGCGAACGCGCTCTGCTCGGTCTCCTGGAACACGTTCGACGGATTGCGGTTCAGCGTCATCGTGCCGACTCTGGCTTCCGGCACGCCGGGCCAGATCTTGGTCGCGTCGAGCGGATCGAAATCGAAGCTCGCGAGCTGCGCGGGGTCGAGCACCTGGATGTACAGGTCCCACTGCGGGTAGTCCTTGCGCGCGATCGCATCGACGAGGTCGCGCGTCAGGTGATTGAAGTCGCGCGACTGCACCTCGGCCACCTGTTTCGCATCGAGCGTCTTCACGCCTTGCTTGCTCGCCCAGCGGAACTTGACGTAGTGGACCTCGCCGGCGGTGTTGACGAACTTGTAGGCATGCACGGAGCTGCCGTCCATGAAGCGATAACCCGCCGGCGTGCCGAGGTCGGAATAGACGCGCGTGAGCATGTGCGTCGATTCGGGCACGTGCGAAAAGAAATCGAACACGCGGTTGGCGTCCTGGATGTTCGTCGCCGGCGACGGCTTCAGCGAATGCACCATGTCCGGGAACTTGATCGCGTCGCGGATGAAGAACACCGGCAGGTTGTTGCCGAC
>CAMLSI010000520.1 GCA_946482585.1 uncultured Lysobacteraceae bacterium | reverse complement strand
CTGGATTTCTCGCGCTTCGACGTCGGCGGCATCAAGAACGCGCGCAGCGCGGGCCAGCTCAGCGCGTACCTGTTCTCCGATCGCGGCCTGTATCGCCCCGGCGACACCTTTCACATCGGCATGATCGTGCGTGCGGCGGACTGGTCGCGCGATCTCAGCGGCGTGCCGCTGCAGGCCGACATCCTCGACGCGCGCGGACTCAGCGTCGACAAGCGCACCGTGCGCCTCGGCGAGGCCGGGTTCGAGGAACTCGCATTCACGACGCAGGAGACCTCGCCGACCGGCAGCTGGACCGTGAACCTGTCGCTGATCGACCAGTACAACAATCCGCAGCTGATCGGCTCGACCACGGTGCAGATCAAGGAATTCCTGCCCGATCGCATGAAGGCGACCGCGCACCTGTCGCAGGAAGTCGTCGAAGGCTGGATCAAGCCCGACAATCTCAGTGCGCGCGTGAGCCTGCAGAATCTGTTCGGCACGCCGGCGCAGGATCGCCGCGTCGAGGCGACGCTGACCCTGTCGCCGGTGCTGCCGGTATTCCGCAGCTGGCCCGAACACGTGTTCTACGATCCGCAGAAGGCGAAGGAGGGCTACAGCGAACCGCTCGGCGAACAGGTCACGAACGCCGAAGGCATCGCCGAATTCCCGCTCGATCTCGCCAAGTACGGCACGGCGAGCTATCGCCTGCATTTCCTCGCGAAGGGCTACGAGGCCGAAGGCGGGCGCAGCGTCGCGGCGGAAACCGCGAGCCTCGTGTCCTCGCTCGACTATCTGATCGGCGTCAAGGTCGTCGACAACCTCGACTACGTCGCGCGCGGCGCGGAACGTTCGGTCAACCTGATCGCGATCGACAACACGGCCAAGCGCATCGCGGTCGACGGCCTCAAGGCCGTGCTCGTCGAACGCCGCTACGTGTCGGTGCTGACCAAGCAGGATTCCGGCGCCTACAAATACCAGTCGCGCATGAAGGAAGTGCCGGTCAAGGAAGAACCGCTGAAGCTCGCGGCGACCGGCATCGATTTCCGTCTCGCGACCGACCAGCCCGGCGACTACGCGGTCGTGGTCAAGAACGCGCGCGGCGAAACGCTGAACCAGGTCAACTATTCGGTCGCGGGCGAAGCCAACGTCGCGCGCTCGCTCGAACGCAATGCCGAGCTGCAGCTCGCACTGTCGAAGAAGGACTATGCGCCCGGCGAGGAAGTCGAGATCGCCGTGCGCGCGCCGTATACCGGCGCGGGCCTGATCACGATCGAGCGCGACAAGGTCTATGCGCACCAGTGGTTCAAGGCGTCGACGACGGCGTCGGTGCAGAAGATCCGCGTGCCGGCCGATTTCGAAGGCAACGGCTACATCAACGTGCAGTACGTGCGCGATCCGGCGTCGGCGGAAATCTTCATGAGCCCGTTGAGCTACGGCATCGCGCCGTTCTCGGTCAATCGCAACGCGCGCCGCAACACGCTCGATATCGCGGCGCAGGGGCTGGTCAAGCCGGGCGACGTGCTGACGATGAAGGTCACGAGTGGCGTGCGTTCGCGCGTTGCGGTGTTCGCGATCGACGAGGGCATTCTGCAGGTCGCGCGCTACAAGCTCGGCGATCCGCTCGACCACTTCTTCCAGAAGCGCATGCTCGAGGTGTCGACGAACCAGATCCTCGACCAGATCCTGCCGGAGTTCGCGCGTCTGACCGGCATGGCCGCGCCGGGCGGCGACGGCGACAGTCTGCTCGGCAAGAACCTCAATCCGTTCAAGAAGAAGCGCAAGCCGCCGGTGGCCTGGTGGTCGGGTATCGTCGACATCGACGGCACGCGCGAATTCAGCTGGACCCTGCCGGACGACTTCAACGGCAAGCTGCGCCTCATGGCGATCTCGGTGTCGTCCGACCGCATCGGCCGCAGCGAAAACCAGACGACGGTGCGCGGCGATTTCGTGCTGTCGCCGAACGTGCCGGCGATGGTCGCGCCGGGCGACGAGTTCGACGTCAGCGTCGGCGTCGCGAACAACCTGACGGGCCTCAACGGCAAGGACGCGAAGATCGCGGTGAAGCTCGAGCCGAGCGCGCAGGTCGAGGCCGTCGGCGCCGCGGCGCAGGAGCTCACGCTGGCCGAGATGCGCGAAGGCGTGGCGGTGTTCCGGCTGCGCGCGAAGGGCGAACCGGGAGCGGCGACCCTGAAGTTCGTCGCGACCAGTGGCGACAAGTCGGCACGCCAGAGCGTCGACCTTTCGGTGCGTCCGGCCGTGCCGTTCCGCACCGAAGTCGCGATCGGCAATCTCAACGCGGGCGACAAGGAGATCAAGCCGCTGCGCGACATGTTCGACGCGTATGCGAAGCGCGAGGCCAACGCGTCCTATGTGCCGCTGGTGCTCGCGCGCGGCCTGTCGGCGTATCTGTCGAGCTTCCCGCACCGCTGTACCGAACAGCTGCTCAGCGCCGCCGTGCCGGCGCTCGTGTTCGACACGAATCCCGAGTTCGGCAAGCTCGTGCGCGATCCGGGCGACACGCGCACGACCAAGCAGGCGTTCGCGGAACTCCTGGCCGTGCTGCGTTCGCGCCAGAACGACGAAGGCGGCTACGGCCTCTGGACCGCCACGCCCGAATCGCAGCGCTACGTGTCGGTCTACGCGACGCAGTACCTGCTCGAGGCGAAGGAGCGTGGCTGGGACGTCCCGCAGGACATGCTCGACAAGTCGAACCGCTATCTCACCGCGCTCGCGGCCGATGAAAGCGACGGTTCGCTCGCGGGCCTGCGCGAACGCGCGTTCGCGATCTACTTGCTGACGCGCCAGGGCACGGTGACGACGAACGCGCTCGCGTCCGTGCGCCAGCGCCTCCAGGAGCGTCATGCCGATACCTGGACGCAGGACACCGCTGCGGCCTATGTCGCCGCGAGCCTGCAGCTCATGAAGCAGGACGCCGAAGCGCTCAAGCTCATCGTCGGTCCGGAGAAAGTGCTGACGCGCGCCGCGATCGAAAGCGGCTGGCGTTACGAGCGCTACTACGATCCGCTGGTGCGCGACGGCGCGACCCTGTACCTGCTCGCCAGGCATTTCCCGGAACGTGCGAAGGCGCTGCCGGCCGCGGGCCTCGAGAACGTGATGCGTCCGCTGTCGCGCGGCCTGTTCAATACGTTGTCCTCGGCCACGACGATCCTCGCGCTCGACGCGTATGCGAAGCAGGTCAAATCGCTGACCGGCGACAAGCTGCACGTGTTCGAACTCGCGAAGGACGGCACGGCCAAGGCGATCGCGAAGGCGGAAGGTCTCGTGCTCAGCGCGACGTTCAGCGGCACCGCCGCCGGCGTGCGCATCACGAACGAGGCGACGCTGAATGCGTGGTACAGCGTCGCGCA
>CAMLSI010000519.1 GCA_946482585.1 uncultured Lysobacteraceae bacterium | reverse complement strand
CCGACCTGCCCCCCCGTGAGGAAGCGCTGCTGCGCGCGCTCAAGGAAAGCGTCGACGACGCCCTGCTGCGCGAGGACGACGACCGCCTGCCGGCCGTGCTCGCGCAACGCGCGCGCGCCGAAGGCTGGGCCGACAGCGTCGCCGGCGACATGGAACGGCACTACTCGCCGGGCCGCACCTGGGAAGCGCTCGCCCGCGCGATGACCCAGCTCGTCGAGACCGGCGACGTACTCGACATCGCCTCCGGCGACGGCGTGCTGGCCGAACTGCTCGCGCCGCAGGCGCGCTCCATCGTCTGCGTCGATGCCAGCGAGCGCGTCGTCGGCGCGGCGCGCACGCGGCTCAGCGCACTGCCCAACGTCAGTGTCGAACTCGGCGACATGCATGCGCTCGATCTGGGCGAACGCCGCTTCGACCTGGTGCTGCTGATGCACGCACTGACCTATACCGACCGGCCCGCGGACGTGGTGACCGAAGCCGCCCGCGTGCTGCGTCCCGGCGGACGCCTGCTCGCCGCGACCCTGGGCCGCCACGCGCACAAGACCGCGGTCGAACCGTTCGACCACCGCAACCTCGGCTTCCGGCCCGACGACCTGCGCGACTACGCGCACCGCGCCGGCCTCGAAGTGCTGCGCTGCGAACGCGCGACCAAGGAACGGCGCCCGCCGCATTTCGAAGTGCTGACCCTGCTCGCGCGCAAGGCCTGACCGCCGTGAAATGCGCGCGCCGCCCCTCGATCCACCGATCCTGTTTTCGGACCGGCGCTCCGGCGCCGGCACTGCGTCCCGCCACCGACAGACGACCATGAAACTTCTACCCTGGCTCAATCCCGCACGCGCCGAATCGCTGCATGCCGCGCTCGCGCAGCGCATCCTGATCATCGACGGTGCGATGGGCACGATGATCCAGAGCTATCACCTCGACGAAGCCGGGTACCGCGGCGAGCGCTTCTCGCACGGCTACGACGGCCGCCATCAGCACGTGCACGACCACACGCACAACGTCTGCGACCTCAAGGGCAACAACGATCTGTTGCTGCTGACGCAGCCCGACATCATCCGCGCGGTGCACACGCAATACCTCGAGGCCGGCGCCGATCTGCTCGAGACCAACACGTTCAACGCGACTTCGATCAGTCAGGCCGACTATCACCTCGAGCACGTCGTCTACGAACTCAACAAGGAAGGCGCGCGCCTCGCGCGCGAGTGCTGCGACGCGATCGAGGCGAAGACGCCCGACAAGCCGCGCTTCGTGATCGGCGTGCTCGGCCCCACGAGCCGCACCGCGTCGATCAGCCCCGACGTCAACGACCCGGGCTACCGCAACGTCACCTTCGACGAGCTGCGCGCGACCTACCGCGAAGCCACGCGCGGCCTCATCGACGGCGGCGCCGACGTGATCATGGTCGAGACCATCTTCGACACGCTCAACGCGAAGGCCGCCCTGTTCGCCGTCGAGGAAGTGTTCGACGAGCGCGGCGCGCGGCTGCCGGTGATGATCTCCGGCACCATCACCGACCGCTCGGGCCGCACCCTGTCGGGCCAGACGGCCGAGGCGTTCTTCTACTCGATGCGCCATGCGCGACCGCTGTCGATTGGTCTGAACTGCGCACTCGGCGCCAAGGACCTGCGCCCGCACGTGGAAACGCTCGCGACGCTCGCCGACTGCTACGTGAGCACGCACCCGAACGCGGGCCTGCCCAACGCATTCGGCGAATACGACGAAACGCCCGAGGAAATGGCCGCGACGATCCGCGAATTCGCCGAAGCCGGGTTCCTGAATCTCGTCGGCGGCTGCTGCGGCACGTCGCCGGCGCACATCAAGGCGATCGCCGAGGCCGTCGCCGGCATCGTGCCGCGCACGCCGGTGGTGTATCCGGTGCAGGACGCGGCGTGAGCTGATTTTCCGGAGAGGCCGTCGCGCGCAACGCGGCAGCAGCTCATCGATATCGGGCATCGCCATCGGCGCCGCCCGCTCCACGCAATGATTCCGGTGTACGCATGACCATGGAACACGACAACGCCCTGCCCCGCTACACGCGCCTTTCCGGCCTCGAACCGCTGGTGATCACGCCCGAGCTGCTGTTCGTCAATGTCGGCGAACGCACCAACGTCACGGGCAGCGCGCAGTTCAAGAAACTCATCAAGGAAGGGCGCTTCGAGGAAGCGGTCGACGTCGCGCGGCAGCAGGTCGCGAACGGCGCGCAGATCATCGACGTCAACATGGACGAGGGCCTCATCGACTCGGAAGCGGCGATGGTGCGGTTCCTGAACCTCATCGCCTCGGAACCCGACATCGCACGGATTCCGGTCATGGTCGACTCGTCCAAGTGGAGCGTGATCGAGGCCGGCCTGCAGTGCCTGCAGGGCAAGGGCGTCGTCAATTCCATCTCGATGAAGGAAGGCGTCGACGTCTTCAAGGAACAGGCGAAGAAAGTGCTGCGCTACGGCGCCGCGGTCGTCGTCATGGCGTTCGACGAAGTCGGCCAGGCCGATACCTGCGAGCGCAAGGTCGAGATCTGCACGCGCGCCTATCGCATCCTCGTCGACGAGGTCGGTTTCCCGCCCGAAGACATCATCTTCGATCCGAACATCTTCGCGATCGCGACCGGTATTGAGGAACACAACAACTACGCCGTCGACTTCATCGAAGCGACGCGCATCATCAAACAGACCCTGCCGCACTGCCACGTGTCCGGCGGCGTCTCCAACGTCTCGTTCTCGTTCCGCGGCAACGAACCGGTGCGTCAGGCCATCCATGCCGTGTTCCTCTACCACGCGATCCGCGCGGGCATGGACATGGGCATCGTCAATGCCGGCGGCCTGCCGATCGTCGACGATCTCGACCCGGAACTGCGCGAGCGCGTCGAGGACGTGGTGCTCAACCGCCGCAGCGACGGCACCGAGCGCCTGCTCGAGATCGCCGACCGCTACAAGGCGAAGAAAGGCGAAGCCGCGGTCGAGGTACTGGCCTGGCGCGAACTGCCGGTGCGCGACCGCCTCAAGCACGCGCTGGTCCACGGCATCGACCAGTACATCGACGGCGATACCGAAGAAGTGCGCCAGCAGTCCACGCGGCCGCTCGACGTGATCGAAGGCCCGCTGATGGACGGCATGAACGTCGTGGGCGATCTGTTCGGCGCGGGCAAGATGTTCCTGCCGCAGGTCGTCAAATCCGCGCGCGTCATGAAGAAAGCCGTCGCGTACCTGCTGCCCTACATCGAAGAAGAAAAGCTGCGCACCGGCGATGTCGGCAAGTCCAACGGCAAGATCATCATGGCCACGGTCAAGGGCGACGTGCACGACATCGGCAAGAACATCGTTGGCGTCGTGCTCCGCTGCAACAACTTCGACGTCGTCGACCTCGGCGTCATGGTGC
>CAMLSI010000518.1 GCA_946482585.1 uncultured Lysobacteraceae bacterium | reverse complement strand
TACCACGTGCCGCGCATCGCGGGCCAGAACTACGACTACCTCGTGGCCGCGCTGAAGGGCTACCAGACCGGCGATCGCGATCATCCGACCATGCGCGCCCAGGGCGAGAGCCTCTCCGCGCAGGACATCGAAGACATCGCCGCGTATCTCGCCGGCCTGACCCCGTAATCTCCGAGGATGCACCGGATGAACCGCCTTTTTTCGCTGATCGCGCTGGCTCCGCTGCTGGCCGTCTCCTCGTTCGCTCACGCTGCCGGCAATGCCGAAGCCGCGAAGAAGCTCGCCGAGCCCTGCGCCGCCTGCCACGGCGTGGACGGCAACCCAACCGATCCGCAGTACCCACGCCTTGCCGGTCAGTATCGCGACTACCTGCAGGAAGCCATGAACCAGTACAAGAACGGCAAGCGCAAGAACGCGATCATGGCCGGCTTCATGCAGCCCCTGACCGAACAGAACATCGCCGATCTCGCCGCGCATTTCGCGAGCCTGCCCGGCGGCAAGCTCGACGATCTGAGCCATCCGGCCAAGCCAGCCGGCAAGTAAGACCGAGACGCGTAAAAAAGCCCGGCGATGCCGGGCTTTTTCGTTTTTGCCCCGCGCCACGGAAGCGGCGCCGGCGGTGCGCTCAGGCCATTGCCGACTTGCCTTCCTTGTCGCGCGAGAAGTAGGGATTCGAACCGCTCGCGTGATCGGTCGCATCGCGCACCGCCGTGATCTCCGGAATGCGCTCGCGCAGGGTTTTCTCGACGCCGTGCTTGAGCGTCACGTCGGCCATGCCGCAACCGTGACAGCCGCCGCCGAAGCGCAGCAGCACGACGCCGTCGGCGGTGATTTCCTCGAGCGAGACGCGGCCGCCGTGCGAGGCGACGCGCGGATTGATTTCGGTCTCGATCACGTAGCGCACGCGCTCGACCAGGCTGGCGCTTTCGCCGGGCGCCTCGCCCTTGATGCGCGGCGCACGGATCGTGAGTTGGCCGCCGGTCGGCGACGTTTCGTAGTCGATGTCAGCAGCGTCGAGGAACGGCACGCTGGCCGCATCGACATAGAGCGGAAAACCGCGGCATTCGACCGTCCATTCGTCGCCGGCGAGGTCCGCGGGCTCGCAGAATTCGAGCTGGCAATCTGCCGCGGGGGTCCCCGCCTTGACCGCACGCAAACGAATGCCGAGTCCGGTAATGCCCTGCTGCTCGATCAGCTTCAGAAAATGCTGCTGGGCGCGCTCGGAAATGTTGATCATGGGGGCTCCGTCGAATCTGGACCATTGTAGTCCTGATTCGACGGTCGACCAAGCCGGCGCACCGCTATACTCGCGCGCCTCGCCCGACGGAGCTGCATCATGACGAAGGAAGAACTGATCGCGACCCATTGCACGCCGCGCAAGGGCGCCGCCGATGCGGCCAGCGCCGCCACGATTGCCGAACTCGCCGCGCTGATTCCCGACTGGCGCGTGGACGGCGGTGAGCTCAAGCGCGAGTTCCGCTTCCGCGACTTCCACGCGACCATGGGCTTCGTCAACGCCGTAGCCTGGATTGCCAATCGCGAAGACCATCATCCCGACCTCGAGGTCGGCTACAACTATTGCCGCATGCGCTGGTCGACACACGACGTCGGCGGACTGTCGCTGAACGATTTCCTCTGCGCGGCCAAAGTCGACGCGCTTTCGGCCTGAACGTGCCAGCGCGGCTGCTGCGGCTGGGCGCATGGCTGCTGGCCGCGATCGCTGTCGCCACGGCATTGCAGTTCCTCGCCTACCGGCAATTGCGCCACGAGCTCGTGCGCGAAGCCGTGGCAGTGCTGTCGCCGCTCGCCCGCGGCGACACGCCCTATCGCTGGCTCCTGCGCGATCCCGGCGCGCTCGTCGGACGGCGCGTGCTCGGCGACTGCGACTTCGCATTCGATGCCGACGCGCTCGTGCTGCGGCGCGGCTCGCGCCATTGCGAGATCGGCCTGGCACTGCGGGTACCGCTGGATCTGCGACGCTTCGACACGCTGTCGATCGCCGGCGCGACCGCGCTGCCGGGGTTCACGGTGCAGGTACGCGAACGGCTGTCGTCGCCGCAACATCTCGCCACCGTCGCGGGCGGCGCAGCGCCGCGGCGATTCGAATTCGACACACTGGCCTGGAAACTCGACGCCGGCGGAGTCGCGAACCCGCCGCAGCGCGCTGCGATGCTGCGCCTGCGCTTCGCCGATCTGCGCGTGGACCTGCGCCTGAACGAAATCGCCCTGCTGCCGGAGGATCCGGCCACGTGGTCGGTGCCGGCGCCCGCCGGAACGACTTGGCTGGCGCTGGACGGCACCTCGGCACCGGTTCCGCGGCACGCACCGCTGTATGTCGTCGACGGTCTGCGACGTCCGGAAACCGTCCTGCACGCGCGTGACTCGTTGCGCGAACGCGAGCCCGCGGCAGTCGTGGTGTTTCGCGCCGATGCCGAGCGTGTGATCGCGGCGCTCGCGACGCCGCCACCGAGTACATCGCCCCTGCGTGCTGTCGCGCTCATGGCGTTGGCGGTCCTTTTCGTCGCGACACTGCTGCTGCGGAACCGCCGCGTCGCTCCCGCGCTGCAGGCATTGCTCGCACTGGCCTTGCCGATATGGCTCGTGGTCGGGCTGAAGGTCGGCGACGACCTCGATGCAGCGACCTGGGCGCTGATCGCCGTCGCTGTGCTTCTGGCGGCCACGCTCGCAGGGAACGATGCGGCACGTCCCTGGTACTGGCTCGGTACGCGGCGCGCCTGGCTCCATGCTCTCGCCGCCCCGCTGCTCGCCGCGGTCGCGGCAGCGCTGCTGGGCCGCATCGACATCGCCGCATTTCCGTTCGACGCGATGCCGGGTTATCTGCTCTGGGCGCTCGCACAGCAATACCTGATCTGCGTGGTCGTCGCCGACCGACTGCACGCATCGGGCCTGCCCGATTCGTGGACCGTGCTCGCCGCCGCGGCCGCGTTCTCGCTGCTGCACGCACCGAACGCGGCGCTGATGTTCGCCACCTTCGTCGGCGGCCTGATCTGGACCGCGCTCTGGCTGCGCGATCGCAGCCTGCTCGCCCAGGCCGTATCGCACGCCGCAGCGGCGCTGCTGCTGACGTCAGGCTTGCCGCCGCACTGGCTGCGCTCGGCCGAAGTCAGCCTGCGCTATTACCTTTGACCGGCGTGGCGAACCCGGGTCCAATGTATACATCTGCGTTATGCCGCTTCCGGCCGTTGTGGTCCCGCGACGTGGCGACGGTCGGCCGCCGGTTCGCGCGGCCGCGCAACTGCGGCAACGCGGCGCATGCGGCCGGCTGCCGTCGGCGCGGCGGTCCGGCCGCGTCCGGCGCGAATTCGGCAAGGCTCGTTCGGCGCCGCGACCGGCGCGACGAACGGCCGGCCGAATCCGGCTTGCCCGCACC
>CAMLSI010000517.1 GCA_946482585.1 uncultured Lysobacteraceae bacterium | reverse complement strand
GTCGTGCTGCATCCGAAGTTCGCCGACAACGGCTGGGTCTATCTGAGCTATGCGGAGGCCGGCGACGGCGACAAGCGCGGCGCCGCGGTCGCGCGCGCGAAGCTCACACTCGACGACAAGGGCGGCGGCAGACTCGAAGGGCTCACGGTGATCTGGCGGCAAGAGCCCAAGCTCGACGGCCGCGGCCACTTCGGTCATCGCATCGCGTTCGCGCCGGACGGACATCTCTTCATCAGCTCGGGCGAGCGCCAGCATTTCGACCCGGCGCAGGACATGAAGGCGAACCTCGGCAAGATCGTTCGCCTGAACGACGACGGTTCGCTGCCGAAGGACAATCCGTTCGCCGACCAGGGCGGCGTCGCGGCGCAGGTCTGGAGTCTCGGCCATCGCAATCCGCTCGGCATGGCCTTCGACCGCGCGGGCAAGCTCTGGAACATCGAGATGGGGCCGAAGGGCGGCGACGAGCTGAACCTCGTCGTGCGCGGCGACAACTACGGCTATCCCACCGTCTCCGACGGCGACCACTACAACGGCAAGGACATTCCGGACCATTCGACGCGGCCGGAATTCCATGCGCCCGCGGTGAGCTGGACGCCGGTCATATCGCCGGGCGGCTTCATCATCTATTCGGGCAAGCGCTTCGCCGACTGGAACGGCGACGGCTTCATCGCCGGGCTGTCGAGCAAGGCGCTGGTGCGCGTGGCGTTCGACGGCACCACGGCGAAAGAGGCGGCGCGCTACGACATGGGCGAGCGCATCCGCGAAGTCGAACAGGGACCGGACGGATCGATCTGGCTGCTCGAGGACGGATCGGGCGGAAGGCTGCTGCAGCTCACGCCGAAAGCCGCCCCGTAACGGCGGCACGCCGGTTCGGCGCGACCGCGCTAAGGCGGTGGCGCCGTGGCCGCGTCGAGGAACTCGACCATGCGCCGGAACAGTTCGGCGCGATTGTCCGGCCCGTAGAAGCCGTGGCCCTCGCCGGCCGCGTACAGCCACTCGTGTGCGACGCCGCGGTGTTCCAGCGCCGCATGCAGATCGAGGCTGTTGGCCGGCGGCACGATCTCGTCCCTGCCGCCGGCGACCAGCATCAGTCGCGCCTTGATGCGCTCGAGCTGCGTCGCCGGCGAGCGGCGCGCGAGCTCGGCCTTGTCCTCGCCCAGAACGCGCTGCAGGAAATTGCGGCCGAAGTCGGACTCGCGCAGCGGGCCGCGGCGATACAGATCGCGCAGGTCGTACACACCGCTGTTGCCGATCGCGCAGCGGTAGAGGTCGGGTTCCCGCACGACGCCCATGAGCGCCGCATAGGCGCCATAGCTGGTACCGGCAATGCAGAGGCGGCGCGGATCGGCGATGCCCCGTGCGACGAGCCAGTTCGTCGCATCGGTGAGATCGTCCTGCATTTTCGCGCCCCATTCGCCGTAGCCGGCCACCTCGAACGCGGCGCCATAGCCTTCCGAACCGCGAAAATTGACCTGCAGCACCGCATAGCCGCGACTCGCGAGCGCCTGCACGGTCGCATCGAACTGCCAGCGGTCGCGCGCGAAATACGGTCCGCCGTGCACGAGCACGACGGCCGGAAGCCGCCTGGCGCGCTCCTGTCCCGGCGGACTCGTGAGATAGCCGTTGAGCGTGATTCCGTCGCGTGTGTTGAAGCGCAGCGGCTCCATCGTCGCGAGACGCTCCGGGTCCAGGCCTTCCGCACGACGGAACAGGAAATCGAGTTTGCCGCTCGCGCGCTCGAGCAGGTACCACTCGCCCGGATTCGTGTCGCTGCGCACGTGGACGACGACGCGTGCGCCGCCGGTGGACGCCGATGCGATCTCGACGACCTGCCCCGGAAACCGCGGCGCGAGTTCGCGCAGCACGCGCACGGCACCGGCCTTCCTGTCGATCACGGCAACTATCGGCCGCTGCGGTTCGGACAGCACGCCGGCGAGCGTACGGCCGTCGAAGTCCATCAGCAGGCCATGGCTTTCGACGTCTCGGCTGTTCCACACCGGTTCGAGCCTGCGCGCATCGGCCGACCAGCGGCAGACGCCGCCGATCCTGCCCGGGGGTTCGCAGCGCCAGTAGACGGTCTTGCCATCGGCGGCGAACTGCAGCGGCTGCGCGCGCCCGCCGGCGACGTTGCCGTCGAATGCGAGCTCCCAGCCGCGGCCTTCGCCGGCGCGATAGAGAACTTTGTAGATGTTGTCGCCATTGCTGCCGTAGGCGAACCGCACGACGCCGGCCGGATCGGCGAGGAAACCGGCCGGATGCCGCAGCGGCGAGGCGAACAACTGGCGACGCGCACCGTCGACGACGTCCATGCGCCAGACCGCGTGCTCGCCGGCACCGGTGTCGAGCCGTGCGTCGGAGGTCCAGATCAGAATGTTGCGCGCGTCGTCACGCAGCGCATCGACGAGCACGGCGCTCGCGCGTTCCGGCCGCAACCGCTTGATGTGCGTGCCACCGACCGCACTGCCGGCGCGCGCGCCGAACAGCAACGCGCCGTTGCTGCCGTCCGCGTCGACGAAAAACAGCTCGCCCGTCGGTACCGGGCGCTCGGTGCCGGCGGCGCGCGTGCCGACCGTATAGAGCAGGCGCCGCGTGTCGACCCATTCGAAGCCGACGATCTCGTCGCGCTCGCGCGGCGTGATCTCGACGCGATGCCGGTCCGACAGCCGCATCAGCAGCAGGCTGCGCTTGCCGTCGACGAGGGTGTCGGTCGCGAGGTATTCGCCGTCGGACGACAGCGCGACGCGTTCGTGACGCAACGGCTGTGCGAATGCCGCATACGGCAGAGGCTCCGCCGCGGCGGCGGCGAATCCCGCCGCCAGCATCACCGCGGCCGCGACCGTCGCCGGTGTCACGACGAAAGGCCCGCGCCGCCGCGGCGGAGGCGGCGCGGCCGCCTCAGGGCGACGAGGCGGTCGCGGCCTTCGCACCGATGTTCGCATCGAGGAAGGCCAGCATGCGCGCATACATGTCCTCGACATTCTTCTCATCGTAGAAGCCGTGGGCTTCGGTGCGCTGGTACAGCCATTCGTGCTTCACGCCGCGCTTCTCCAGCGCGTTGTGCACGCTCTCGCCGTGCACCGGCGGCACGCGCTTGTCCTGGCCGCCGACGATGAGCATCAGGCTGGCCTTGATCTTGTCGAGCTGCGTGATCGGCGAGCGCGCGGCGAGCGCCTCGGCATCGTCACCGATCGTGCGCTTGATGTAGTTCTCGCCGTAGGCCGATTCCTGCACGTCGCCGCGGCTCAGCATCAGGCGCAGATCGTAGACGCCGACGCTGCCGATCGCACACCGGTACAGATCGGGCTCGCGAATCGTGCCCATGAGCGCGGCATAGCCGCCGTAGCTGCCGCCGTAGATGCAGATGCGCTTCGGATCGGCGATGCCCTGCTCGATCGCCCAGCGCGTGGCGTCGGTGACGTCGTCC
>CAMLSI010000516.1 GCA_946482585.1 uncultured Lysobacteraceae bacterium | reverse complement strand
TGGGGGGGGGGGGGGGGGCGGCGGGCGCGGGGGGGGGGGGGGCGGGGGCGGGGGGCCCCCCCCCCCCCCCCCCCACGACCGGGCAGTCTCGGCTGCCCACCGCCTCGTCAGCACAGGGCGCTCTGATCGCCCGACACGTCAGATCGGAACCGATTCCAGGCCGTCCCTGGCCCGAGCGTTTCGCAGGCTCAGAACTCCGTGCTCAACGCGACACCGCTGAACGCGCTCGCCGCCTGCAGGCTGATGTAGTAGTAGCCCGCCGGCGGATTCGCGACCGTCAGCGTCTCGCTGTTGCCCGCATTGACCGAACGCTGCTGATAGGCCGTCGTCGTGGCCCAGCCCGGCGCGTTGGCGTAGAGGTTCGCGTCGCCGGTGCCGCCGCTCGTGCGGATGCGCAGCTGCGTCGTGCCAGCCGGAATCTGCAGGTAGAAATAGACGAGGTCGCCGGCCGCCGCGGACACGTTGCTGCGCCGGCAGTTCTTGCCGAGCACGCGCACGTCGGTGCCGGCGCATTCCGGCAGGCCCGCGGGCGGTGTGAACGTCGCGACGAGGCTGGCTCCCGAGAATGCCGCGTACGCATCGAGCATCACGTAGTAGCGGCCGGCCTGCGGTGTCGCGATCGTGCAGGTTTCGGCATTGCCGCTCAGGTACGGACGGCAATCGTAGGCGGTCGTCGTCGGCGCGCTGCCACGACGCAGGTACAGGTCGGCGTCGCCGCTGCCGCCGCTGAGCGCGACGCGCAGGTTGGTCGCGCCCGCGGGCACGTCGATCGTGAAGTGGAGCTTGGCGCCTTGCGCGGCCGCGAGGCCAGTGCGCGGGACGCCGTTCTGCAGCTCGCCGCCGGTGGGCGGTGCGGTCACCGTGACGTTGCGCGAGAGGCTGTGCGTCGCGCCGCGATTGTCGGTCACCGTGAGCGTCACCGCGTAGGTGCCCGCGCTCGCATAGGCCTTGCCCGGGTTCGTCGCGGTCGAGCTGCTGCCGTCGCCGAAGGTCCAGGCGCGTGACGCGATGGTGCCGTCGCTGTCGGTCGACGAGTCGGTGAACGTCACCGTAAGGCCGTTCGCGGCAAAGGCGAAGTTCGCGACCGGCGGCTGGTTCCCGCCGCCGCCGCAGCCATTGCCGTTCGGGTTTGCGACACAGGCGAGGAAGCTGCGGAACTCGGCGTCGTAGCGCGTGCCGATGCCGTTCATGAAGGTCGCGTAGCCCGTATAGTTGCCCGGGCGGAAGTAGCCGAGGATGCTCGTCACGTCGCCGCGATGCTTTTCGAACAGGAATCGCACGGCGAGATAACCCCAGTTGTAGATGCGCGTCGTGCCGCTGTTGTAGTCGTTCTGGAAGACGGTGCTCAGCGCGTGCGTGCCGGCGGCGGCTTCGCTGACCGCAGCCGTATAGGTCAGATTGCGGTAGCCGTAGGACATGTATTCGGCGAAGCCCTCGGTCCACCAGACGGTCCTCTGCGTCATCCCGGCGGCAAAGTCGCCGTACAGGTTGAAGCGGCCGTCGAGGTAGTGCACGTATTCGTGGGTGAGGTTCCAGATCTCGAACGCCGGGCGTACCCATTCGGCCTCGTAGGCGATGAAACGCGCCTGATTGCCGGGCACGGAAGGATCGCCTTCGAGATACATGCCGCCGTTGTTGGTATCGATGCCGAACAGCGCGCCCGCGTACGTGCCGTAGTCGTCGCTGCTGTCGAACACGACCATCTCGAGCGCCGTGTTGTTGTCGTTCGCGACCGGTACGCGGCCGGTTGCCGCCTGTTGATGGAAATAGTTTTCCTGGCCGGCGACCGTCGTGCACGCGGTCTGGAGTTCGGCCTGGCTCATGGACTGTGCGCGTATGCGCAGGGTCGCGCTGCAGGGATGCGTGATCGGCAATACCGCGCTCGACAGCCGCTGCTGGAAATCGCAAAGATTGTAGTAGCCGCAGTTGGCCCTGTCGTAGTAGTCGACCATTTCGCCGAGTCCGACCCAGAGCGCCGCGGTCGTCCCGGTCACGTTGCTGCGATCGAGCAGAGTCTTCGCGCGCGAGCGCGCGAGCGCCTGCAGGTTGCCCGAATACTGCAGGAAGCGGCCGAGCTCGCGACCCGCGTTCGCGACGAGGTAGCCGTCGTCCTGGCCCAGCCGCGCGAAGTGCGTGTTCGCGAACGCGTACAGCGTGTCGACGACGGAGGTGTCCGACTGCACGAGACTCACGAAGGTCGCGTCGTAGTGGCCGCGGAACAGCACGATGTATGCGTTGTTGGTCGCAGCCTTCATCCAGTAGTGAGGCGCGAACCTCGCCGGGTCGTAGTTGCCGAGCACGCGCTTGACGACGTGGAGGTAGCGTGCGTTTTCGCCCGCACTGTCGAGCAGGGTCATGTACTCGGCCAGGACTTCGCCGTGCGCGTCGTCGACGCGATTGAAGTTCGCGTTCGCCGCGAATGCGTCGAGCGCGGGACGGATCGCATTGCGCAGCGCCGCGCCGTAGCTGCCGATCGTGGCCGGATCGTAGTACTGCACGTAGTAGCCGGCGCGCAGGAACAGGATCAGCTGGAGCGCGCTGCCGGCATTGGTGCCGTCGTAGCCGCTCGCCGCGCTCTGCAGCGCCGTCGCGATGCTGACCATCTGCGCTTCGCGAAACGTGGCGTGTGCAGTGTTGCCCGCGAGACCGAACAGTGTGTTGATGCATTCGCTGTCCGCGGCCTTGACCGCCGCGACGAGCGCACTGCCGCTCAGCGGGGCGAACTGCGCGCTGTCGCAGGCGGCCTTGCGGCTGCCGCTCGCCGACGGCCGCTGCAGGTCGAGCGCCGAGAGATCTGGCAGGTCATAGTCGGAGCGATGGAGCGTGTGCAGCGATGCCGCCGGCGGGCGCGACGATGCATCCACGTATCGTTCGCGATGCTGATGCGGCACGAGCGCCGCGGATTCGGCCGATGCGGATTTCGCCGCGGCGGCGCGTGCCGGCGGGGCTTCGGCCGCCGCGCCCGCAACGGTGAAGACGGTCGCGGCGAGCAAGGCTGTGCCGAAGACGATGGTTCGGTAACGCGTAGTGCACGACATCTGGTGTTCCCTCCCGAATGATGATTCTTATGGGCGTGGCCGCGAGGTTTCAGCGACGACGCGGCGCGGAATCTAGGACGTCGGACCGACGCGGTATTGTCATTTTCGTGAGAGGAACTGGCGGTATGTGTATGGTCTAAATTAACAAAAAAATAAGTGGTAATTTATAATAAATTCGACGAAGATCCGTCTCTGCGCAGCGGCGCGCAAGGCCGGAACGGCGGCGGCCGCGATCGTGGCCGGCCGGCAATGGACGACGCCGGCCGTCACGAATCGGCGGTTCCATACCGAAATCGCCGCGATTCGCGCCGGTTGAGGCATGACAGCCGGCGGTGGCCGCGCGCCAGTCGCGCGGCCGGGGTCATTGGTTGCGCTCGCGGCCGCCCGCG
>CAMLSI010000515.1 GCA_946482585.1 uncultured Lysobacteraceae bacterium | reverse complement strand
TGTCAACAAGTTTTCGATGCGTGACAATCACATGCACGAAGACTGCTCATTCTCGACGACGCATCGAGCGCGTCGGCGACGCGTTCGGCACCGACGACACGCGAGCATCGATGGACGTCCGGCCGCCTAAACGGATAGCGCTCCGCCCCTTGCAGCCGCATCGATTGCGGCAGGAACCGCACAAGAAAACCCCCGCAATCGCGCGGCAATCGTCGAATCCATAATTATTTTTCTGCACTTGTCAGCAAGTCGATCGGCGCAGCCGCGTGCGACGCCGGTGCGGCGTCGCACGCGGCGCGAGGTCGCGAATACCGCGAGCGCGACGCCGCGACGACATCGCGACGAGCCGTCGCTCGCGTTCAGCTCACAGACTGCCGACGCGCCCGTCGCGGACCGATTTGCGCGAAAGTGCGCAGACTCTGAGCGCCGCGTCGGCCTCGCGACGACCGCCTCGCGCGACGTCGATGCGCACCGACGAACGCTGCGTTCGCATCCGGTTCGCGACCGTCGCGACCCGCGTCATCGACGTCGGATCGGATCGTCCGATCACGTCGTCATGGACGAGATCCGCGTCGCGCCGGATCGCTTCGCACGAGTCTCACGACTCGCGTGCGGAGTGCGACGGTTTCTCGCCTTCCGTCGCGCTGCATCGTCGCGAATCGGCACACGCGCATCGTGTTGCTGCTGCGCGACAGGTATTGCGGCGCATGCCGCACTCGGCGACGAGCGCTTCGCCAACAAAAAAGGCGCGCCGGGGGCGCGCCTTTCGCGACGACCGGCGAAAGCCGGCGGTCAATCTTCTTCGTTGTCGAGCTGTTCCGCGTAAGCGTCGGGATCGAGCAGGTTTTCCATGTCTTCCTGGAGGTTGCTCGGACGCACGACGACGATCCAGCCGTCGCCGTAGGCGTCTTCGTTGATCGTCTCGGGCTTGTCCGACAGCGCGGCATTGACCTTGATGACTTCGCCTGCGACCGGCGCATACACATCGGAGGCGGCCTTGACCGACTCGACGACCGCGCAGCCCGCGCCGACTTCCAGCGTGTCGCCGACGTTGGGCAGCTCGACGTAAACCAGATCGCCGAGCAGACCCTGGGCATGGTCGGAAATGCCGATCGTGACGGTGCCGTCGTCTTCGACACGCGCCCACTCGTGGGATTTCATGAATTTCAGGTCGCCGGGAATTTCGTTCATGGTCTTGTCCTGTCAGGTAGGCACCGCGGCGCGATTCTACACGCCGACGGCGAGAAGCAATCAGGGATGGATCGTGGAGCGATCAGATGCCGTCGCAGGGCTTGCCGTCCCGCACGAACGGGAACTTCACGACGCGCACGGGCACGAGCTTGCCGCGGATGTCGACCTGTACGTCGCCGGGCTCGCCGGCGGGAATGCGCGCGAACGCGATCGCCTTGCCGAGCGTCGGCGAGAACGTGCCGGAGAGGATTTCGCCGTCGCCGTTCGCGGTCACGACGCGCTGGCCGTGCCGCAGCACGCCCTTGTCGTCCATGACGAGGCCGACCATCGCGCGCGGCGCGCCCGCGGCCTTCTGCCGCTCGAGCACGGCGCGGCCGGTGAACTCGCGGCCTTCGTCGAGCGCCACGGTCCAGGCCAGTGCCGCTTCGTACGGCGACACGCTTTCGTCCATGTCCTGGCCGTAGAGATTCATGCCGGCTTCGAGACGCAGCGTATCGCGTGCGCCGAGTCCGGCCGGCGCGACGCCGGCGGCATGCAGCCGGTTCCAGAGCGCAACGGCCTGGTCCTGCGGCACGATGATTTCGTAGCCGTCTTCTCCGGTGTAGCCGGTGCGCGCGATGAACAGGCCATCGCCCTCGCAGGCGACGAACTTTCCGATCTTCGCCGCTTTCGCCGCGGTCTCCGGCGACAGCAGGCTCTGCACCTTGGCGCGCGCGTTCGGCCCCTGCACCGCGATCATCGCGAGTTCGGGACGCTCGGTGACGCTGACGTCGAACGGCGCGGCCTGGCGTTCGATCCAGGCGAGATCCTTGTCGCGCGTCGCCGCATTCACGACCAGGCGGAACCAGTCTTCGGCCTGGAAGTAGACGATGAGGTCGTCGATGACGCCGCCGTCGGCGTTGAGCATGCAGGTGTAGAGCGCCTTGCCCGGCGTCTTGAGCTTGTCGACGCTGTTGGCGACGAGGCTCCGCAGGAACTCGCGCACGCGCGCGCCGCGCAGGTCGACAACGGTCATGTGCGACACGTCGAACATGCCGGCGTCGCGACGCACGGCGTGGTGTTCTTCGATCTGCGAACCGTAGCTGATGGGCATGTCCCAGCCGCCGAAGTCGACCATCTTGGCGCCGAGCGCGCGGTGGGTGGCATTGAGTACGGTCTGCTTGCTCATGGGGGAATCCGGCCTGGGGAGTCGCGCATTATCACGACGCCATCGCGGCAATCCAAGCGCATTAGCCATGCGCAAGCCGCCGGATTCTGCTCGCCTGGGAACGGCGCGGTCGTGCATGGCGACGCCGCGCAGCGCCGCGATCGCCCCTTCAGCCCGCCGGGTCGACGGCAGCGACGCGCAACGTCGCGCCATCGACGCCGATCACGGTGACACGGCTGCCGGCCGGCATGTCCGGCCCCTCGACCAGCCAGAGCGAATCGCCGACGCGCGCCTTGCCGCGACCGTTCTCGATCGCGGTGTCGAGCACATAGCGCTGACCGATCAGTTGCTCCGCGCGCCGATTCAACGTCGGCGCCGGTGTCGCACGCAACGAATGCCGCGCGAGGCGCCAGTAGCCGAAGCAGGCCGCGAACGCGAGCGCGACGAAGATCACCACCTGAGTCAGCAGATTCATCTGCGGAGCGACCAGCAGCAGCGTTCCCACGCCCGCGGCGGCGAGGCCGATCCAGAGCAGGAAGAATCCCGGCAGCACGATTTCCGCCGTGATCAGGATCAGCGCGGCGATCCACCATAGATATATGACGTCCATGCGCGCTCCGGCTCAGGCCTGCGGCCTGCCGGGCGGGCGCTTGGCATCGGGCGACGCCGCGACGCCACCGGCGCTGCGCGCGAGTTCGGCGATGCCCGCGAGCGAACTCAGGATGCCGGTGGCTTCGACCGGCATCATCAGTATCTTCTGGTTCGGCGACGTCGCGACAGCCTTGAACGCCTCCACGTACTTGGTCGCGATGAAATAGTTCAGTGCATTGACGTCGCCCTTCGCGATCGCGTCGGAAACCATCAATGTCGCTTTTGCCTCGGCTTCGGCCAGGCGCTCACGCGCCTCTGCCTCGCGGTAAGCGGCCTCGCGACGCCCCTCGGCCTCGAGTATCGCCGCCTGCTTCTCGCCTTCGGCGCGCAGCACTTCGGACTGGCGCGCGCCTTCGGCCTCAAGCACGGCGGCACGCTTGTCGCGCTCGGCCTTCATCTGCCGCGCCATCGATTCGACGAGATCGCGCGGCGGCTGGATGT
>CAMLSI010000514.1 GCA_946482585.1 uncultured Lysobacteraceae bacterium | reverse complement strand
AGCGACGGCGAAGCGGTGCTGCAGGTGTACTGGCTCGGCGCGCGCGAAGCCGGTGTCGCGGTCGAGAATCCGCGCCAGGTCAGCGCCTGGCGCTATCCGCGCGAATACGGCCCGACGTCGCCGACGTTCGCGCGCGCCATGCGCGGACCCTGCGCCCCGGCGCAGCTGCACATTTCCGGCACCGCGGCCGTGGTCGGCCACCAGTCGCGCCATGACGGCGATCTGCCTGCACAGCTCGACGAAACCTTCGCCAACCTCGACAGCCTGCTCGCGAGCGCGGGCAATCTGCGGGGCTTCGGCGCCGGCAGCGTGCTCAAGGCCTACGTGCGCCACCGCGACGATCTCGCGCCGACCGAGCAGTTGCTGAAGCAGCGGTTACCCGACGCGGCGAAGCGGCTCGTGCTGCTCGGCGACATTTGCCGCGCCGAGCTGCTGGTCGAGCTGGACGGTATTCACACGGTCGAGCCCTGACGGCGCCTGCGCCGCGCGCGGGCGCAGCAGCACGCAGATGCCGAGCACGATCGACGCGCAGGCGAAACTCAGCGCCGTATTGAAGATCAGGTGGCCCTGTTTGGCGACGTCGGCGAGACCGTCGCCGAAGATCGTGATGCCGAACGTGGCCGGCGGCAGGATGGCCGCGAGCAGGCCGAGCAGCGCATAGCGATCCTTGCGCGCCAGCGCGAGCAGGCCGGCGAACAGCGGCAGCGCGAACAGCAGGTAGCGCAGCGCCGCATGGCGATCGAGCACGCCGTTCCAGCTGAAGTGGTGCGGCGGCAGCTTGCCGAGAATCTCGCCTTCGACATGACCGAGATTGCGCGGCAGCCAGGGATTGAGCACGGCGACGCCGTTGCCGAAGAACCGCAGCAGGGCCACGGGTTCGCGCAGGAATTCCGTGACGATGTCGGCGCGGCCGAGTTTTTCCATGCCGGGACAGACGTCTTCGGCGAGTCCGGGCAACTGCCAGGCGGATTTGCCGCGGTAGGCCGCGCAGTGCGCCGGCAGACCGAGACGCTGCGTCGTGGCGAGCGGGTCGGCCACGGCCGGCAACAACCCGGTGAATACGAGATTGGCGCGGTTGAACGAACGTATCGACGCCATCATCGTGTCGTCGCGTGTGAGCTGCGTGAACTGGAATGCGCAGCCGACGACGGCGCCGGCCAGCAGTGCCCAGCCCTGCCAGGGCCAGCGTCCCGCATGCCAGCGTCCGAACGCGAGCACGCCGAGGGCGAGGCAGAGCGGCAGCACGAGGTGCTGGATCTTGCTCGTCGCGAGCGCCAGCGCCGCGAGTGCGAGTAGCGCCATGCCGCCGCGGCTGCGCGGACTCTGCGCGTACAGCAGGATCAGGTTGAACAGCGCATAGGCCGCAAGGAGTGCGGTCGCCTCGGCGTAGAACGTGTTGAAGTACATCGTGTCCGACGGATCCGTCAGCACCGCGGCGAACACGACGGCGTTGGCCAGTGCCGCAGGCCAGAGTCCACGCTTCCACCAGGCGCGGCTGAACAGGCCCGCCAGCAGGGTCAGCACGATCAGCCGCAACGCACCGAGCCAGCGTACCGAGTGACGTTGGATACCTTGGGATTGTTGTACTTTGTATACTGCGACGGCGGCGGCCTGCGACAGCAGTTCGCTGGAGCCGTAGCACAGACGTACCGGATTGACCTGGAAACGGTAGAACTCGAACGGTGCGTTCGGGCTGTTTTCGTCGGGGCGTATCGCCGCGGGCCGGTCGGGGAACAGTTCGAAGCAGCCGGTATAGCGCGCCTGATCGAAGCTGTTCGCGATCGCGAGCAGCGGCGCGTGCGTCAGCAGCGGAATCGCGCGCAGCAGACCGAGCGCGAACGCGAGCACGATGAGGACCAGGGCGAGGCGAGGTTTCGCAAGCATCCGCAGGCAGATATCACGCGTGATGTTAGGGAGTTCGGAAAAATCCGTTTTGTCGATTCTGCGGCGCCAACATGAAAGTCTCGTGGCGGTCGCCGGTCGCCGGTCGCCGGTCGCCGGTCGCCGGTCGCCGTGTACGGCGTGCGTACCGAGCCGATCCGCTCGGACAGTCGCGTTTCTCGATTCCGCGTTCAGGTTTGTGCGTGGCGCGGGCGACGGCCGTGTTCGCTGCCAGCGTCCATGGCCGTTTTGCGTATTTGGCAGACAGCGGCGGATGCGCGCCGCCGAGTGCGAAGCCGGTCACGGTTGCTCAGTGAGCGGTTCACGCCGGAACGCGCCAATCGCGCCACGGCACCGAGAACATACGGTGCTAAGCTTGTCAACAGAGTCAACAGGCGTCATCGCCTAACCGGAGCCGTCATGAAAACGCAGCTGGGCCACTACGACATCGTTGCCGAACTCGGGCGCGGCGGAATGGGCGTGGTCTACAAGGGTTACGAGTCCTCGCTCAACCGCTATGTCGCGATCAAGGTGCTCGCCGAATCGCTGGCGCACGACGAAAGCGTGAAAGAGCGGTTCCTGCGCGAAGCGCGCAGCATGGCCTCGCTGAACGATCCGCACATCATCCAGATCTACTTCATCGGCGAGCACGAAGGACAGACCTTCTTCGTCATGGAATTCGTCGAAGGCGAATCGCTCGGTTCGCTGCTCAAGCGCGACGGCAAGCTGCGTCCGGAACAGGCGGCGCGCGTCATCTATCAGACCGCGATGGGCCTCGCGACCGCGCACGACAAGGGCGTGATCCACCGCGACATCAAGCCCGGCAACCTCATGGTCACGAGCCGCGGCGCGATCAAGATCGCCGACTTCGGCATCGCGCTGGTGACGCAGGATTTCTCCAAGAAACTGACGTCGACCGGCGAATTCGTCGGCACGCCGGGCTATCTGTCGCCGGAAGTCTGCCTCGGCAAGCCGGTCGACTCGCGTTCGGACATCTTCTCCCTCGGCATCGTGCTGTTCGAGATGCTGACCGGCCGCATGCCGTTCACCGATGAATCGCCGCTCGGCCTCATGCTCGAAGTCGTGCGCGCCGAGATTCCCGACGTACGCCAGCTCAACAGCGATGTCGATGCGGAACTCTCGCGCATCCTGTCGCGCATGATCGCGAAGGACCCGAACGAGCGGTACAACAACTGCCACGAACTCGCCGACGATCTGCGCCAGCATCCACTGCTGGCCGGCGCGCCGACCATCGGCATCAAGCCGATGATCTCGACCGCCGCCTCGACCGTGATCGGCATGAAAACGCCGGTCTCGGCGCCGCGTCAGATGCCGCAAACCGTGCCGACGCCGCGTCCGGGCCAGTTGAATGCCGGTACGTCGGCGGCGCCGATGCCGACTCCGCCGCCGATGCAGGCCGCCGCGCCGCGCGCAACGCGGCAGAGTCAGGTGCCGCAGCAACAGGCGACCGCGCGTCGCGGCTCGGCCCTGCCCTGGGCGATCGCGGCAGCGGTGCTGCTCGCCGTCGGCGGCAGCGTCTTCGCGTTCCGC
>CAMLSI010000513.1 GCA_946482585.1 uncultured Lysobacteraceae bacterium | reverse complement strand
AGCAGCAGCGGATACTCATTCGGATCGTATTCGAGATCGGCGTCCTGGATGATCACGATGTCGCCGGTCGCGGCCCGGATGCCGGTGCGCAGCGCCGCGCCTTTGCCCTGGTTGACCTCGTGATAGAGGATCTGCTGCACCAGCGGCGCGATCTGTGTTTTCAGGATCGCTCGCGTGCCGTCGCGCGAGCAGTCGTCGACGATGATGATTTCCTTCGGCGCATAGGGCGACGCGCGCACGGCATCGACGAGGGCGCGGATGGTTCGCTCCTCGTTGTAGCAGGGAATCACGACGGACAGTTTCATTGGCGGCATGCTCCGGCTCCGTGCGACGCGGTGGACTCTGCGTTCATCCGGCCAGCATCACGAGACCGACCAGCGCGAACAGCCATCGATACCGCCGTTGCATCCACTCTGCGGTCTCGAAATCGAGTCCGCGCCGGAGCGCCTGCGACGACCACGCGAGGTGCGCGAGCCAGGCGAGGGGACTCCACACCAACAGTCGCGGCAGAACGCCGGAAGCGGCGAGGCCGGTGAGCATCGCATAGGCGGCCGTGAACGTGAGCAGGCTCGCGAGGAACGCGCGCCGGCGACCGAATGCGACCGCGTTCGTCCGTATGCCGTTGACGCGATCCCCGTCGTAGTCGCGCACTTCCTGATTGAGATGGCCTGCCGCGAACACCAGTCCGAAAAAGAGGCCGATGCCGACACCGGTCGCGTCGAGCGTGTGGGCCAGCGTGTAGCCGAGCAGAAAATGCAGCGTGCCGCCGACCAGATGATTGACCGATGCGGCAATCGGCGTGCTCTTGCCGAGCACCGGCGAGCCCGAGTACAGAAAGCCGAGCGCGGCGATGGCAGTGCCGAACAGCAGGGCGGCCATGCCGACGGCGGCGAACGCGACGAGCGCGAGGACGAGCAGCGCCAGCGCGGTCCGCGCGACCTCGCGCCGGCCGATGCCGTGGCGACTGAAGACCTGGGCTGAGCGCAGCGGATCGCGCAGGTCGCTTTCGTGTCCGGCCCAATCGTTGAAGATGAAGATGTGCGCCGTCAGCGCGCCGCTGCCGAGCGCGAGCAAGGCCGGCGCGACGATGCCGTCGCGTTCGACGCGATACCCGCCGAGGAAAATGCCGAGCGTCGGCGAGGCCTGCAGCGCGAACACCTCCAGCGCCCGGGTGGAGGCAAAGTGCCGGACGAGGCGCCCATACCGGCGGACACTCGCTGCGGTCATGGCACGGCGTGCGGTTGCGGCCCGGTATCGCGGCGGGCGGCTTCGTAGAGTCGCAACCACACGGCGTAGCCGACGTCCTCCGACCAGTAGAACCGTCGTACCGTCGCGCTGAGATCGTTGTGGTACAGCAGCGGCGGCGTGCGGCGGAGCTGCGCGAAGTCGTCGGCGCCGAGTTGCGCGAGCACGCGCTGCGCCGCCTGCCGCGCCGGCGCATTTTCCGGAGACCCGCCGATCTCGACGAGCCAGTGCGCCGCTTCGCTCCAGATCGCCTGCTCCGCGGCGGGAAGTGCGAGCCGTTCGACCGGCAGCGGCAGCGGACAGCCGCGCTGCTGCAGTTCGGCCACGCGAAGATACGGCAGCAGCGCGGACTTGGCGTAGTAGACCCAGATGTCTTCGTCGCGAAACGAGCGCTGCAGATTGACGCAAAGCGCCTGCGCGGACGGCGGGTCGAGCTCGCGCAGCATCAGGTACACGTGCAGCTGGATCGCGATGTCGGTCGGGTTCGGATCGCTGCCGGGATCGAGGCAGCGATAGTGCTTTCGCGGTGCGAGCCAGGTGCGGTAGAAGCCCCGCGCGTCGCGGTAGCGGGCGAGCTCGTCCAGCATCGGTTGTCGTCTCGGATCGCCTGCACCGCCGCCGGCGATTCTCCAGACGAGCGCGGTGTCGTCGGCGTCCGGCGTGATGGCGCAGCCCAGCTTGCCGATCGTCGGTCCGTCCGGCAGCCCGTGATAGCGCACCAGGCCGTTGCTTTCGATCTGCGCGGCGAGGTGCGCGCGCGCGCGTTCCAGCGCGGCGTCGAGGCCTTGCGATGGCGCGACCGGGGCGAGGAGGTCGACCAGCGTCGAGGTCAGGAACGTGTTCAGCTCCGGCTCCGGCGCTTCGTAGCGCATCCCCTTGGTATGCGCGGTGAGCCAGGCGCCGTCGCCGGCCTGATGCTCGCGCAGCCGCGATGCCGCGCGTGCGGCCATCGCCTCCAGCGCGGATGCCGACGGTGCCGGCGACGATTCCGCGCCGTGCGCCGCGAATCGTTGTGGCCGGACGATCACCGACTGTTCGCGCACGATGCGGAAATCGCTTCTCGGTTCGACGCGAACGGCGAGCTGCAGCATCTGCTCGCCCGGCGCAACGCCCCAGAGATTCGCGGTGATCTGCCAGCCCGTCGGCGCGCGCGTGCCCATGGCCTCGTCGACGTCCCCGCGCGGAAGGAACTGCGTCGTCGTGCCGACGACGACACCGTTCACGAGCACCAGCATCTGAGCGGGCGTACGCGCGCAGGCCAGCGCCCAGCCTTCGAGCACCGCGCCGGGTTCCAGCTCCGGCAGTGCGGCCGAGGGCAGCCGCGTCTGCCCGATCCGGTCGATCGTGCCCATCGCGTCGCAGAGCAGCTCGCCCGGTGCCGGCGGATGGCGCAGCTCGGCGATGAAGGGGACGTTTCCGAGATCCCACGCGCCGCTGCGTGACGCGGGGTCTCCCGCGAAAATGCGTTCGTCGCTCGTCCTGGTGTACCAGAACGCGCCCACCGTCTGGACGCCGACCGATACCGCGATCGCCGCGACGAACAGGCCGCGGGCGGCAGGGCGCAGGACCAGCGGCGCGGGCGCGAGCATCCACACCAGGATCGGCAGGAGGTCGGTCAGCCAGCGCGGTCCCCACGATGCACCGGCACGCCAGTCTCCCTGCGCGTAGAGCAGGATCTGGCCCACGACGGCCAGACTGAGCGCGACGGCGAGCGCTCTCGTGTCGGGCGATCGCAGGCGCTGGATCAGTCCGACGACGACGAAGCCGAGGAACGGCGAAAACACGAGCAGCCCACGCGCCGGGCTGACCAGCAATCCGGCCAGCCCCGACCCGATGTTCTGGAAGAAATTGCCCGGCGGCTTCACCACGCCGTAGCCGCCGGCGAGATGGCCCATGAATCCGACGTTATAGCAGAGCAGCGCCGCCATCGGGACCGCGGCGCCGGCCATCAGCCACGCCGCGCGGCGCCAGTCGCGCCACACGACGAAAAGCCCGATCGCCGCGGCGATCAGCGCATCCGGCGGGCGATTGGCCGCGATGAGCACGCAGACGGCGCCGAGGAGCACGGTCCTCGCGGCGTTCGCAGGCGCGAGCGCGAGCAGCATGGCCAGCGCGATCAGCAACTCCCCGGTCCCGTGCTGCCACAGGGCCTGGCTGGAAATCATCCAGGTGTTGGTGCCGAAGGCGAA
>CAMLSI010000512.1 GCA_946482585.1 uncultured Lysobacteraceae bacterium | reverse complement strand
AACGCCATGCCGGCGGACAGGCTCAGCGGCGAGAAGTCGCGCTTCGCGCCGTCGAGAGGATCGCTGCTGTGGCGATCGATGCGCGCGCCGAGATCGAGCTTGAAGCGGTCCCACTCGCGCTGTTCCATACCGAACAGGCCGTAGCTGCGGGTCAGGGTCTGCGGCACGAACGCTTCTTCGCCGATGGCTTCGAAATCGCGGCGCAGGAACTGCAGGCCGAACGCGCCGCGCCAGCCGGCGAGTTCGCTCTGAACGAGTTCGATGCGGCCTTCGTTGGCCTGGCTCAGGAACACCGTGCCGACTTCGTCGCCTTCGAACTCGGTGTGCGTGTAGTCGGTATGGCTCGCGTTGAAACGTACGGCTTCGATGACGCTCGTATCGAGATTCAGGCCGGCCTTGAAGTCGTAGCGCGTCTGCTGCAGTTTCAGCGTGACGCCGGCTTCGCCTTCCGCGGGATCGCCGGGCTCGGCCGGATTGCCGTAGTGGTCGAGGAAGCGCGACACCGCGAGGCCGATAAAACCGCGATCGCCAATCCACGAGCCGCCGAACGAGCCGGATTTGGTCGTCAGAAAGCTGTTCGCGATCTTGCCGTCGGGACCGTCGTAGTCGTCGGTATCGCGGTACGTGCCGTCGGCATGCAGCACGAAATTGCCGGCGCCGAGATCAATGCGCGCCATGCCGGTGCGTTCGTTCGACGCATCGTTGCCGCGCAGTTCGACACGCCCCGACAGCGGACGGTCGGGCAGCTTGTCGGGAATGCGGCCGTCCACGACATTCACGACGCCGCCGATCGCGCCCGAACCGTAGAGCAGGGTGGCCGGCCCCTTGAGCACTTCGATCTGGTCGGCGAGGAATGGCTCGATCGACACGGCGTGGTCCTGGCTCACCGTGGAGACGTCGCCCGAACTCGCGCCGTTCGACAACACGCCGACGCGCGGGCCATCGAGGCCGCGAATCACCGGGCGCCCGACGCCGGGACCGAAATATGTCGTCTGCACGCCGGGCTGCTTCGCGACGGTTTCGCCGAGTGTGCCGGCCTTGGCGTCGTCGAGCGCGGCGCCTGCGAGCACGCTGACCGGTGCGATGACTTCGTCGGCGCTCTGCTTGATCGGCAGCGCGCTGACCTCCACTTCGTCCAGCCGGTGCGCCTGTTCGGGCGAATTGCGTTCGCCGGTCGCCGGGTCGCCGGACGCGGCGTCGGCGGCAACGGCGGTTTCGGCCGATGCGGCCGCCGCGCCGGCGTTCAGCAGGGCGACGATGGTCAGCGTTAGCGCGGTCTTTCTCATGCACGACTCCAGGGCGAAGGGATAGCGGTTCGAATCGATATGTTATACTGTATCAAAACGCGACCCGACAGCGCCTGTCGGAAGTCATGGCCTACACTTGCGCGCCGGGATTCCGGGGCGGGGTCGGGTCACCGTCGACGGCCGATGCCGTCTTCCTGCTACTGCCGAACGACATGCGCCACGAGGCCTGTGACTTGAATTCGACCGACCCTTCCGAAACCGCCGCGCGCCGTCCGCGCGCGGGCGGATTCGCGGCACTGGCCGATCGCTTCGGCGCGACGGCATCGTTTCTCTGCGCCATCCACTGCGCGCTGCTGCCGTTCGTGATTGCGGTGCTGCCTGCGCTCGGTCTCGCGTTTCTCGCCGATCACGCGATCGAGCGGGGTTTCGTCGTATTCGCCTGTTCGCTCGCGACCTTGATGCTGCTGCTCGGCTATCGCCGGCACCGGCGTGTCAATGCGTTGCTGCTGCTGTTGCCGGCCCTGCTGCTGTTGCTCGCCGGCGTCGTCGTGGATTTCGAGCAATCGGCCGTCGCGCATGCCTGGCTCGTCAGCACGGGCGGCAGCCTGCTCGCGCTCGCGCATCTGGTGAATCTGCGTCTGTCGCATGTGCACGACGCGAACTGCCGGCACGGGTGATTGTGTAACCGTCCCCGCGATTCCTAGCATGCCCTCGAACCGAGAGCGCCGCTTGCCATGACCCGTCCGCATTCACACGCCAGTGCTGCTTCCGCGTCCGACGCGTCGCATCGCAGCCATGCGCACGAGCACGAACACGGCGCGCATGGCCACAGTCACGCCGAACTCGACGACGAAAACCGCAGCCACATCGCGCCGTATGCGGGCGATCGCGCACGCACGCGCAAGCTCATGTTCGCATTCGCGCTGACGTCGCTGATGCTGGTCGTCGAAGCGGTCGGCGGCTGGTGGTCCGGTTCGCTCGCGCTCGTCGCCGATGCGGGCCATATGCTGGTCGACGCGCTCGCACTGCTGTTCGCGTGGCTCGGCGCGCACTTCGCGCAACGGCCGGCGGACGCGCGGCGCAGCTTCGGCTATGCGCGGCTCGAAGTGCTCGTGGGCTATACCAATGCGCTGTCGCAGTTCGTGCTCGTGGGCTGGATACTGTTCGAAGCGGCGCAGCGCTTCTACGCGCCGACGCCGATCCTGTCGGGCATGATGCTGCTCGTGGCGATTGCCGGACTTTGCGTGAATCTGCTCGTGCTCGGTGTGCTCGGCGGCCACGATCACGACGACCTGAATACTGCCGGCGCGCGCCTGCACGTGCTCGGCGATCTGCTCGGATCGCTGGGGGCGGTCAGTGCCGCGCTGCTCGTACGCTATTTCGACTGGCTCTGGGCCGATCCGGCGATTTCGGTGTTCGTGTCGCTGCTGATCCTCAACAGCGCCTGGCGCCTGCTGGGCCGTTCCGCGCACATCCTGCTCGAGGGCGTGCCCGAAGGTGTCGAGGTCGAGGCCATCGTCGGCGGCGTGGAACAGGACGTTCCCGGTGTGCGCGAGGTTCACCACGTGCACGTCTGGCAGCTTGCCGGCGGCGTTCGAGTGGCGACCCTGCACGCGCGGCTCAACGACGGTACGGCGCCGGACCAGGCGATACTCGAGGTCGGCCGTACGCTGCGCCGGCGTTTCGGCATCGAGCACGTGACCGTGCAGCTCGACGGCGTGAACTGTCATGCGCCGGCCTGCGAGCCGCCGAAAGAGGTGCGTCCGCGTTCCAGCTGTTCGGGCCACGACCACCATCACGGCCATTCGCACTGACGGGCGATGCCCGCCGCGACCGCCCGGTTTTGCGCGCGGCGGCGGCACTGGTAAGCTACGCGGCCATTGCAAGCAATTTCTGGAGTGATTCGAGATGGGTAAGGGCGATCGCAAGACCCGCAAGGGCAAGACCTATTCCGGCAGCTACGGCAACGTCCGTCCGCACGCCATCAAGACCGATGCGGCGACGAAGACCGTCAGCAAGACCGCCGTGAAGAAGGCCGCGCCTGCCGCGAAGAAGCCGGCTGCGAAGAAGCCGGCCGCCTGATCCCGCGACGCTTCGCCGATTGAACGAAAAACCCCCGCGCTGCGGGGGTTTTTCGTTTCCGGGATGCGATGGACGCGATCAGACGAGGCGGCGCCCGCCCGCGTACACGC